>CAZZYE010001367.1:0-2137 GCA_964658145.1 uncultured Stigonema sp. | reverse complement strand
GTTCGCGGGTTGCCAGTAGGCCACCCAGGAGACTTTCCACGGGTTTTTGGTTCAGCAGCGGGTGTACCAATCGCCGCTAAAACTCCACCCATAGCTTGAGCAACCCTTCCTGGAGTCAGTTTAGTCTGTGGCTTTTGCCAGGGTAGAGGATTGTCAGATACGATATCACGAGCTAACCAAAGTTGCCAGGTCATCAGTGGTAACAAGTCACTCCAAGACTCACACTGTTCTGGGGTACTTAATTTGGGAAGAGTCCAATGCAAGCGTTGCTTGGCAAATCTATACCAATGGTCAACAGCAAAACGTCGCAGGTAGAGTTGCCAAAATTCAGATAATTCAGGCATGTCCATTCCTACCCATGCAAGCCATAAAGGTTTAGATTGATTAACTCCATCTTCATTCAAACGCTGCACTTGAATCAAATGCATTTTTATCTTGGCAGATTGTTGAAAGTGAAGATTACGCCACAGATGCAATCGTAGCAATCCTAACTTTGGATCTTTGAGTTCTACAAATTGATCTGCCGTCCACCAAGTTTCGCTGTCGTTGAGTTTGAATTTATCCCCGTGAATACGGGGACGACGTACTCCTGTATAAGTTTTTGGCTCACCATAAAGTAGACGATTTGAGCGCAAACGGAACAATTTGTCGGCGGCAATATCTACTGTCTGTTTGACGAAGCTGGCACAACCGTACTCTGCATCCCACAACGATAAAGGGCGTGTTGGCAATTTTTCACACACTTGTTTTAATTGCGCTGCTGCTTTTTCAATGGGGTTAGTAAAACTAGTAATGCGTTCATGTAATAGGGGTAATGCCCAACTTCCTCCTACTTGTGGAATCCAAACTATAGTACTATAGCCTTGTCCCAAGGTTACTGGCTTTGAACCGGACATTGGTTGCGCTTGATGTTCATAGGTACGTTCTTTGAGCGTGAAAGCTTCCAGTCTTGGCCAAGCTGTATGGTCTCCTGCTAAAACAATTTGCTCTGTGTGCGGAATTTCTTTGATGTAGCACTCCATTAACTTTTCTCGTGGTGGTTTGCTGTCTGATAAACTCTCATAAATACTCGACCACTTTCGTCGAAATACTGGAGATAGTGATAATTCCACAAATGATTTTACACCTCGTGTAATTAGCACTGCATCCATTAAGTCAAATAAGGCATCCCTACCATTACCCAGGATGGTATATAGAACCCATTTGAGATCTTTATTTCTAGCTAGTAGCTAGTCGTTTGAGCATTAATCGGATAAAACAAAGCTTGAGCTTGGCATTGGCACGAGCGAGTGTCCGGTCAAAATTTTTGACTAAACTTTTACATCGCTCCACCCAAGCATTCGATCTCTCAATCACCCATCTAGCGGCCACCGGAACAAATCCAGATTGTCCTTTAGCTTCCTTCTCCGCTTTCGATGGCTTGGCTGAGAGTTCAAATTGGATTTTAGTCATGATCTGGGGATAAATCTGCTCCAATGCTGGGATAATTTTTTCAGGATGATAGCCATGATCTACCAAGATGGTAATTTTGGGCAATTCCAGCGGTTTAGATGTGAAATAATCCATATTTTGTGAGAGCATCTCAATCAACCCTTGGTCATCAGATACGTTAGCGGTGGTGCAGTGAGTAAAGAAGGGGAAACCCAATATATCTACTGCTAGATGTCTTTTAATCCCATTGGTCGCTTTGTAAAAACAAAACCCTTTCGACTCAACACTGGCATTACAAGTATTTTTGACCGCTTGTGAATCAATCATGATTAGGGTCGTCCACTGTGGTTTTTTTTGGCTTGTTCACGCACTCGTCCATGTAACTCAGTCATAATAGGGTCGAGGATGCCATCTTCACACCACTGCTTGTAATGCCAGAACACAGTAGAATAGGGCGGCAAATCTCTGGGTAAGTCTGCCCAATTACAACCATTCTTAAGTTGATAAAATATCCCGTTCAGAATTTGCCGCTTTGTCCACAGGGGGGGTCTTGTTTTCTTCTTGATCGGCAATAACGGCTCGATTATTTCCCATTCTTTGTCTGTCACGTCGCTTGAATATCCCATTTTTCGCCCCGTCAGAATTCTATCCCACTATTTCTGCCGATTTTACTCGCTCTTCTCAAAGATCTCAAATGGGTTCTATA
>CAZZYE010001366.1:0-2139 GCA_964658145.1 uncultured Stigonema sp. | reverse complement strand
ATTAACAACTAAATCATCATTGGTTCGTAGTTGCGCTTTAAAGCGAGTCGCACGCAACTACAAGCCTTTCTATGTGATTTTAAAAAAGTTTACATAGTTGGTATTATTCTCGCCAACTTATTAGTAACTTTATTAAAACTTCAATAGATTTATGCTCAAATTATGCCAATTATCCACACTCATACCAATTTAAATATTTTGTGATTATTGATCGTAGAATTGGGCATTTTTTCAAAAATAAAAGAGTATTGAAGTTTAACAATTCCAGGTTAGACTGGGAAAAGTGGATTAAGGGTATTTGTCCATACAACCACTAAATTATTAATTACCAGTTAAACCAATTGGGGTGATTTTCGCGGGAAGGCAAAGAGATTTGACGAATGCAAACTCAAAAGCTATCCTCTGTTGACAGGAACTCACAAAGCAAACAAGTGTCAGCCGATCAGCTCTCTACCGACGAATTACCGACCATAGAATTTCCCTCCAGAGGAAAACTTAAAGCTAGTTCCTGGCGCATCCATCAAAAAATAGGCTATGGGTACTTTCTGGCAATTGGGATTGGTTTTTTCGGCTCACTTGCTGGATTATTAATCTCTAACTCCTACCAAGCAATAGAAATAAGGAAATTAAATCATGCCCAGTATCAAGCAAAAATGCTGGCTGATTATAAGGATGCGTTAGTAGGGTCACAATTAAATAGCTTCAGCCTAGTTGCTGCCATAGAAAATCCAGAAAGATTTTCAAGCAAAAAAGTAGAATTTTTTCAGAGTGTTGACAAAGCTAAGAAAACGGAGCATGAAATTGTAGAATTCCTAGACAGCAAGCCAGGGAGGTTAGCAGCAACCGAAGCGACATTAGAGACTTTATTGCATCTTTACAAAACTAACTTAGACTCCTACGTTGAGCAGATTGCACCAGTGTTGCAGCAAATTGACAAGCAGCAACTGCAGCCACGGCAGATCGCCTCAGAACGAAACCAGTTACTGACAATTATGCATGGTGACACAGCCCTAGAGCTAGATCGGCTGTCTCAAAGATTGACCAACATCCTGCAAAGTGCCCAAGAGCAAGAAATTGAGATAGAAAGACATGTAGATCATTCAAAAGTCGTTGAGAGATTCATCGTTATAGCTAGTATGGTGCTATCTGTGGCAATTGCTGCGATTATCGCTTGGCGAACTTCTCGGGCGATCGCTGAACCAGTAATCCTTGTCACTCAAGTTGCTGAACAAGTCGCGAGAAAATCTAACTTCGATTTGCGAGCTCCCATCACCACAGAAGATGAAATTGGGCTATTAGCTAAATCTCTCAATCGTTTAATCGAGCAAGTTTCAAAGCATACTAAAGAACTAGAACAAGCTAAACGAGTAGCAGAAGATGCTAGCAAGGCAAAAAGCCAATTTTTGGCAAATATTAGCCACGAGTTACGCACACCATTAAATGCGATTATTGGTTTGAGCCAGCTGCTGGAAGATGATGCTACTGATCTAGGTTTGGCAGAAGATTTTATCACTGACTTGGAATCGATCAATTCTTCTGGCAAGCATTTACTGACATTAATCAATGACATCCTTGACTTATCGAAAATTGAAGCCGGGAAAATGTCTTTTTACCCAGAGACGTTTGAACTGGCAACACTGATTAATAATATCGTTCTGACAGTCAAGCCTTTAGTCGAGAAGAATGGCAATGTTATGGAAGTGGATTATGATGAAGAACTTGGCATCATGCACACTGACCAGACTAAGCTACGGCAGGTACTGTACAACCTGTTGAGCAACGCTGCTAAGTTTACCACAAACGGTAAGGTAAAGCTCTTAGTCAAAAAAGACAAGGTTGACTCAGTAGGAAACACGAACAGTGGAATCATTACTTTCATTGTGACCGACACAGGTATCGGTATGTCTCATCAACAACAATTACAGTTATTTCAACCCTTTACCCAAGGAGATGCTTCGACTACGAAAAGGTATGGTGGTACAGGACTGGGGTTGGCGATTAGCCGTCACTTTTGCCATATGATGGGCGGTGAGATTTTTGTTAACAGTCAACCGGAGGTTGGGTCTACTTTCACCGTTTGCCTTCCACTTATTGTGAGTGGATCGTAAGTGACAAAAGAAGGGAGTGGGGAGTGGGGAG
>CAZZYE010001365.1:0-2141 GCA_964658145.1 uncultured Stigonema sp. | reverse complement strand
CTATAAGTCACTGGACAAGCCGAGAACTAGCAGATGAAATCATAAAACAAGGTATTATAGAAAGCATATCCATCCGCCATGTTGGAAGATTACTAGAAGAAGCAGAACTTAAACCCCACCAGAGCCGCTACTGGTTAACCCCCCCCTGAGGACGAAGAATTTGACGTAAAAGTTGAGGATATTACTGGTTTGTACATAAGTGCGATAGAACGTTACAAAAACGGAGAGCGCACAATGTCAATTGATGAAATGACCGGGATTCAAGCCACTGAGCGCGTAGAAAAAGACTTACCAATGCGACCAGGTTTAGTTGAAACAAGAGAGTTTGAGTACATTCGTCACGGTACACAAAGCTTAATTGCTAGTTTCGATATTGCCACTGGCCAAATTATTGAACCAAATTGCGGAGACACAAGAACCGAATCCGATTTTGTCCAACATATTCGGCAAATTATTGAAAGCGACCCCCAGGCAATAAAATGGCATTTGATTATGGACTGTCTTAATACCCATCAGTCTGAATCATTAGTTCGCTTTGTTGCCCAAAAAGAAGGTTTGAATATCGACCTGGGGATTAAGGGAAAAAGTGGGATACTCAAATCCATGAAATCCCGTGCTGCTTTTTTAAGCGACCAAACACATCAAATTGTTTTCCATTACACCCCCAAACATTCTTCTTGGCTCAACCAAATTGAAATTTGGTTCAGTCTTTTGGTTCGTAAGTTACTAAGAAGAGCTAGCTTCAAAAGTCAGGATGACCTCAAAACCCGAATTCTTAAATTTATCGACTACTTTAATAAAACAATGGCTGCAAGTGCTTTTTTCCGTAAAATTGGTGAGAAAGCTATGGTTATGGTGCTAGTTTTAATCTACTGGAGTTTAGACTAAAGACAAGCGATCGGAAAATAGCACTGAGAAAATGATGGATAAAAAAATGACATGGCTGTAAGAGTAGAAAGTCTCTGAAAAGAAAAAGCGGTCAGCCATGTTGAACTGATCGCAAATTGGTCAATGCTGGTAAAAGGAAAAATATTAACAGCTTGACCATGACATTAGAAAAGCTTAAACAATTTCGCACAGGAGTGTATACTATCCTGGGTAAAGCCAAGGATGCCTTATTTGACTTGATGGATGCAGTGTTAGTAACACGTAGTGTTTATTCATTTGCAGAACTATCGGTATCTCCTGTGTTTCGACGGCAGTGGCCGAGTGTATACGAGGCAATACAAGACGGAAATCCACCCCGAACGGAACTGATGAAGTTGTATATAAAACAACTGTCATTCAGAGAGCAAATTATCTTAGCAGGAGACCATACAGCTTGGGCAAGACCTGATGCTCCCACGTTGAGAGAGCGAACTTTTGAGCATCAAGCCTATCCAATGTCAGGCGCAAAACCCGTGACAGTAGGACAAGGTTACAGTACTATAGCAATCATTCCAGAAACAGAGGGCAGTTGGGCATTACCGTTATTACATGAACGCATTTTACCACTGATGACCTGGCAATTATGGTTGGCACGCGATTTTGTCACCGACAACCCTCTACCCTGGCAAAAACCAAAACCTAAGCTGAGTCCCGGACGAGTCGCTCAAGCGATGGGAGAAGTTTTCGCGGCAATTGGGACACCGGCTGTTTCTCCCAAACTCCGTGGAAAGTCCCCAGGATGGCCAGAAGGTCAAACTCGCACTCGTAGAATTCGTTATCCAACTGTCAAAAAAAGCACCACAAAACCAAAAAAACAAATGCCACAATCTGCTTAACCCTTCTATTTTCAATTTTGGAGTGTAAAGCTTGTGACTCAGTTATCCTGAGCTACTTTGTCATGCGTTTAGTCTAAACTCCAGGGAGTATGCAGTAATTCAAAATTATAAAAGCCTTGTGTTTCTAATGGATTTGTAGGATATAAATTCGGCTTTTATCTTTCTTTATCCTGGAATTTGCCAATGAAAAGAGTATTACGTAAATACCATCGATTGATTGCCATATCAATTTGTCTACCTTTGGGTTTAACCATAGTAACTGGCATTGGTATTACAATTGCAGACCAATGGTTACACCAAGAAGATTTAGTCGGATTACTTATCAAAGTTCATACGTTAGAAATCCTTAATCTTGCAGGGATTTATCCTCTATTGAAT
>CAZZYE010001364.1:0-2141 GCA_964658145.1 uncultured Stigonema sp. | reverse complement strand
CCTCCTTGTCCTCCTTGTCCTCCTCATCTTCCCCATCTCCTCCATTCCCCACTCCCTGTTCCAAAGCATCTATGGCATTTGCCAAGATATTCATAAAGACTTGATTAAGCTGTCCTGCGTAGCACTCGACCAAAGGTAGATTGCCGTATTCCTTAATAACTGTAATTTCTGGACGATTAGGCTTGGCTTTCAGACGATGTTCTAAGATCATGAGGGTGCTGTCGATACCCTCATGGATGTCGGCTTTCTTTAACTCGGCTTCATCAAGGCGCGAAAAGGTGCGTAGAGAAGCAACGATTTCTTGAATCCGGGTTGCGCCGACTTTCATGGAGGAGTGGAGTTTTGGCAGGTCTTGCAACAGAAAGTCGAGGTCAACAGATTCAGCTTGGTCCTGAATTTCAGGGACAGGATTAGGGTAATGTTTTTGGTAAAGATTAATTAGATTCAGCAAATCTTGAGTATATTCGTCAGCGTAGTTAAGGTTACCGTAGATGAAGTTGACTGGGTTATTGATTTCGTGGGCAACTCCAGCCACTAACTGACCAAGAGAAGACATTTTTTCGTTCTGGATCAGTTGGGATTGGGTTCGTTGGAGTGAGTTAAGAGTTTGCTCTAATTCTAGTGCTTGCTGTTTGAGTGTAGCTTCAGCTTTTTTGCGATCGCTTATATCCCGCGTAACGCCCTGAATACCAATAACCTTGCCATCAGCGTCTTTAATGGGTGACATGTTGGCTGTAATCCAGCGCAAACACCCATCTTTCCGTTTTATTGCGACTTCAAGTCCAGCCTGTTTTTCACCTGTTTCAAAAACGCAGTTGACAAAGGCTACATAAGTTGGCAAATCATCTGGATGTATTAAGGGTGCGAACGACTGTCCCATAAATTCTGAGCAATTATATCCAAATATATCAGTGAACTTGGGGGAAAGATAAGTAAATATTCCGTCTGTGGAAAGGGAGTAAATCACATCGTTGGCATTTTCCACCAAGCTGCGGAACTTCGCTTCACTTTCTGCAAGTGCAACATCAGCTTTTTTGCGATCGCTAATATCTTCATAGCTACCGAAAATTCCCATCACTTCTCCTGCTTCGTTACGCAGGGGAATTTTGCTTGTTCTCAACCACAAACAAGTCCCATCTTCTCTTTGTTGCTGTTCTTCATAGTTGATTTTAGAGCAATTGTTTTCTATAGTAGCAATATCATCAGCTCGGTAGAGATCGGCTGTTGCCTTCCAAGAAAGCTCAAAATCATTTTTACCAATAATTTCCTCTGGTGACTCTAGCCCTGCATCCTGTGCCAATAATTTATTACAGCCTAAATATTTGAAGTTGCTGTCTTTCCAAAAAACTCTTTGGGGTAAGGTATCAAAAACTAATTGCAGTAGTTGTTGCGATCGCCGCAATTCATTCTCTGCCTGTTGACGTTCGCAAATCTCCTGCTGCAACTGGGCTGTGCGTTCCCAGACCCTGTTCTCTAGTTCTGCTTTAACTTGTTCTAGGGCTAATTGTGCTTGTTTGCGATCGGTGATATCTTGCACCATTGACAGCGTTCCGACAACATTGCCCTTGTAATCAATCACAGGAGTGTTATACCATTCGCAGGTAATGATTCTGCCGTCTTTTGTTAAATTATCGTTGGTACTACAAATTCCCCCATCTTGCTGAAGCAATGCTGCAAAGACCTGATCGACGTGTTCTCTAGCACTTTCAGGTACTAACAGTTCTCCCGCATGACGACCCAATGCTTCGCCTTCACTGTAACCAAAAATAGCTTCGGCGGCGGGATTCCAGTTTGTCAATTCAAAAGACCTATTCCAGCCAATGACCCCTAGGGGATGGCGCTGAATTAGAAAGGACAACTTGTGCTGCGACTCTCTCAATGCTTGTTCTGTGTGCCGGAATTTCATCCAAACTGTAAATTGCTGTTTGATAGAACGACTTCCAGATAAGAGGGCTTTTTCCAGTTGGTTAACGCGTTCGCGTAAAATTGTTAATTCTTGTTGCATTGCTTTAGTTAAAATTTTGCAAAAGTATGTATGATGACGATTTTTAAGAATTATCTCAATACGGTTCCGATAAGATTTTATCCCCCCTAGCCCCCCTTTTTAAGGGGGGAAAATAGCCCCCCTAGCCCCCCTTAAA
>CAZZYE010001363.1:0-2142 GCA_964658145.1 uncultured Stigonema sp. | reverse complement strand
AAAATAACGTAAAACCCATACTGTATATACGTTATATACGTTATAGACGACATAATACCAGATTCAAGCGTGACTCCTTATCTGCCCACACTGAGTAAGCTCAATCCTTACAGGGTGAAGCTGGGAACAGGGCACAATCAGACGGCTGTTATGGGCTGACACTGGTGCTAATGGGGAGTTCCTACGGTGAAACAGAGCCTAAAAAAGTAACCCACTGTCAAGCAGGGCATAAACCTTAAAAGCCTGACTTTATCAGAGTTTAAACCCGCAGCATATCCAGGCAATAGCTGCAAGAATCTTGGGTTTCTGATGGTTAAAGTGGCTACACCTAACGGAACAATCAATCATCTGAGGGAACGAATAAAAACGATTTGAGAGTCATGGATAGGTCGATTTCCATGTAGGTGAGATGAGACACGGAAATCTCGCAAGTCGGGTAGGATGCGAAGTAATTTTCGCAAGGTATTCAGAAAACACTTAACGGAGGAGAGCATGATTAGGCACAGTGGCAACGCTAGTGAATCTTGGAAGAATCTACCGTGGAAGAAATTTCGCAGGGATTTATTTCGCCTACAACGACGAGTGTTCAAAGCAGTTCAAGCAGGAAACAAGCGGAAAGCGCGGTTTTTGCAAAGACTTATTCTGAAATCCAAGGCGGGGAGATTTCTGGCAATTCGTCAAATATCTCAGCTAAATGCTGGTAAGAAAACGGCAGGTATTGATGGTGTTAAATCCTTAGATTTTCATGGGCGTTTCGAGTTAGAAATTCTCCTAAAAGAATCAAGCGGAAACTGGCATCATCAAGAACTACGGGAAATCCCAATTCCTAAAAAGGACGGGACTACCAGGATGCTTAAAATTCCAACTATCGCGGATAGGTGTTGGCAATGCCTCGCCAAATATGCTTTAGAACCAGCACACGAAGCAACCTTCCACGCTCGGAGCTACGGTTTTAGGACTGGACGTGCGGCACATGATGCCCAACAATTCCTATTTTCTAACTTAAGTTCCAAAGCAAAAGGGATATCCAAGCGAGTTATCGAGCTTGATATCGAAAAATGCTTCGACAGGATTTCACACTCCACTATTATGGAAAATTTAATAGCCCCAAAAGGTATCAAACTTGGTATCTTTCGATGCCTAAAAGCAGGGATAAATCCAGAATTTCCAGAACAGGGAACGCCCCAAGGTGGAGTGGTGAGTCCATTATTAGCTAACATCGCTCTAAATGGGATTGAAAGTATTCACAGATATCATAAAGATAATCAAAGAATCACTAACAAAACCCCGGAATCAGACATTAGATACCCATCTGTTCGGTATGCCGACGATATGGTAATAGTGCTTAGACCTCAAGACGATGCCAATGAGATACTTGACAAAATTGACGATTTTCTAGATGCACGAGGAATGAAGGTAAGTGCTAAGAAAACCAAGATAACCGCCACGACAGATGGTTTTGACTTCCTTGGCTGGCACTTCAAAGTGCAAAGCAACGGAAAATTTAACTGTACTCCCTCAGCGGAGAATTTTAAAAAGTTTCGTCAGAAGGTAAAAGCTATCGTCAATTGCTCGAATTATGGTTCTAAGGTAAAAGCCCTTAAGCTCGCACCAATAGTTAGAGGATGGAGAAATTACCATAGGTTCTGTGATATGTCAGGGTCAAGGTACTCACTTTGGTTCCTCAGTAAACGGACACATACGGTATTTAACAAGGAAACGAAGAACGACCACGAATCAAGTGTAAAACTTGCACAAAAGGCATTCCCAAAGGTTCCCTACTTCCAAAACTCCTATGTCATGGTCAAAGGTGATAAATCACCCTACGACGGAGATTTAACGTACTGGAGCGAACGCAATAGCAAGCTCTATGACGGGGAAACCTCTAAAGCTCTTAAAAAGCAAAACCATACGTGTGGATACTGTGGCTTAAAGTGTACAAGTGAAGAACGAGTACACTTACACCATATAGATGGAAACCACAACAATTGGAAACCCAAAAACCTGATTGTTGTGCATGAGTCCTGTCACGATTATATCCACATGGGCAAAAGGGTAACACCCTAAGAATATCGGAAGCTGGGTGCGGCGAAAGTGTGCGCCGTGGTACGCACTGATTGAATTGCCAACAAAGTTGGCTGG
>CAZZYE010001362.1:0-2144 GCA_964658145.1 uncultured Stigonema sp. | reverse complement strand
ACTTAAGAGCATCTAGCAATAAGTGCAGGTTTGTCATTCATGTCTCATAAATATCAAATTTCCCAGTGGTTTTACACTACCTTTAAGGTGGCACTTCACCGGAGTTTAAAGCAGCAAAAGCCGCGCCAGGGAGTTCTCTATGCTACTTCGGCTATTTTAGTGTTAATGGCGACGATTACTGAGTTACCAGCAAGTAAGCTGTTAGCACAAGTCCCGTCTCAGAATTTGGAAGCAGCTAGCTTCTACCAGCAAGGAGTCATGCGCTATTACCGCAAAGACTTACAAGCAGCAGAATATGCTTTTCGCAAATCCTTGCAACAAGACCCTAACCTTGGGACAGCACGCAATTACCTAGGCAATATTATGTTGCAGCAAAATCGCCTAGATGTAGCGGCGCAAGAGTATACAGAGGCGATTAGGATTAATCCCAATTACGGCGAGGCTTATTATAACTTGGGGTTAACGTTACACAAACAAGGACAAACAGACGCAGCAATTACCGTTTACCGCCAAGCTTTGGTGATCGATCCAACCTTGGCATCTGCTCAGTATAATTTGGGTTTAGCATTGTATGAAAGAGGACAAAAAAATGAGGCGGAGGCCGCCTACCAGCAAGCAATTAATCTTGATCCCGGCAATGCCAATGCCTACATTAACTTAGCGATCGCCCTACAAGATCAAGGAAGAAATACCGAAGCGATCGCCGCCTATCGCCGCGCCCTGCAGCTAAATCCTAGCAATGCTGTAGCTTACAATAACATAGCAAATCTTCTGGCTCTTCAAGGTCAAACATCTCAAGCTATTGCCACTTACATAGAAGCTATTCACCACATTCCTAATAATACTGTCGCTTACTATAACTTGGGAGTAACTTTGTATAATCAGGGCGACTTTAAAAAAGCCAAAGTCGTTCTCAAACAAGCCCGAAACCAATACCGTGAACAAGGTAACATTGAGCAAGCTGTAATGGCTGAGCAATTAGTGCAGGAAATTGCCCTGATGGAAAAGCGTCCAGAAACTCAACTTGGTCAAACCTCAACTCTCTTACCGACTCAAACCTCTACAAGTAATGTAGTGCAGCAGCCAAATCAACCAGCAACTCCTGCACAAACACAAGGTAACCCTAGCAGTGTGCCTGTTCCGGTTGACCAGGCGCAGCCTACTACAGTACCACAAATGCCAAGTCTGCCAGAAACTCCTTTGGAAAGGCCAGTCAAAAACCCTAGTAATGTGCCTGTTTCAGGTAAAAGTTAGTCCATAGTCCACAGTAGGCGAGGAGTAGAGAAAAGTCTATCTGTAAGCCTCAACAGTACTGCGTCTATAACGTTTGGGGCATCGCCCAAGAAACAGAATTGACCACATTGTAAGGGCGCGGAAACCGCGCCCCTACGGTTCTAAATCGGCAAACGACTAATATCTTGATTGCAGCCAATAACTACAATTGCTGAACCTTGCGATAACCGCACACTAGGGTCAGGATTAATTTGCAATTTGCCATCCTGACTGACAGCCAACAAATTTAAACCATAAAGGTTAAGAAGTTGCAGTTCGGCGATAGTTTTGCCGGAAAATTCATCAGGCAAAATTAATTTGGCAATACTATGATCGCAGTCTAAATCAAATCTGTCTACGATCGCTGGTTGGGTAAGCGATCGCCCCAGCGCACAACCCGCCTCGTATTCTGGATAAACAACATAGTCTGCCCCAACTCGCTGCAATAACTTACTATGAATTTCTGAGGAAGCTTT
Organism: uncultured Stigonema sp.; assembly: GCA_964658145.1. Lineage (GTDB taxonomy): Bacteria > Cyanobacteriota > Cyanobacteriia > Cyanobacteriales > Nostocaceae > Stigonema. The sequence goes on along the minus strand of CAZZYE010001362.1, from coordinate 396 downwards.
AGCGACAACGTAGTGAACACCCGCTTCCTTTAAATTCAACGTTGTGATAATGCTTTCTTGTAAATAATTACCAATAGCAACAATAACTGTTTCAAACTCAAAAATACCGGCTTGTTTCAGGGCTGCTGGTTCGGTAGAATCTAGTTGTAAAGCATGGGTAGCTAGCTGTTCATTCAAAACTTGAGAAACTCGTTTTTTATCAATGTCAACACCCAAAACTTCATATCCTAACTTATGGAGTGTTGAACATACTGCTCTTCCAAAGCGTCCCAAACCAATAATTGCAAACTCTTTATTGTCTCGCGGCAAACTGCGGAAAAAATTTAAAGAGAACAGATTCACACTTTTTCACTTTAATTTAATGAATTAATGCCTACCAAGCCCCTTCGGGGCGGG
>CAZZYE010001361.1:0-2149 GCA_964658145.1 uncultured Stigonema sp. | reverse complement strand
CTCAATCCCACCGCATGCCAAATGACAGGGAACACCGATAAAAATATCCTTTAAACCATATTCACCTTGAAGATACGCCGCCACTGGTAAAAGGCGTGACTGATTCAGCAAAATAGATTCCACCATCACACAGGTGGAAGAAGCAGGGGCAAAAAAAGCGCTACCTGTCTGCATAAGTGCCACAATTTCCGCCCCCCCATTACGAGTACGTTCTACTAAGCGTTCAATCGTAGCTGCATCCAGTAATTCTGTAATCGGAATGCCATTGACAGTAGAATAACGCGGCAAAGGCACCATCAAATCACCGTGGCTTCCCAGTACCATCGCGTTGACATCGGTGGGACAAACCCCCAATTCCAAAGCAATGAAGGTTTCAAAGCGGGCAGAGTCTAACACGCCCGCCATGCCCATAATCCGATCGCCTGGTAAACCTGTTGCTTGCCAAGCTAAATAAGTCATCACATCCAAGGGATTTGTGACCACAATATAGACGGCATTGGGTGAATAGGCGATCGCTTTAGTTGCTGAATCCACCACAATCTTGCCATTCATCAGCAGCAAATCATCCCGACTCATCCCTGGTTTACGGGGAAAACCTGCTGTAATTACCACGACATCAGAACCAGATGTATCAGCATAGTTGTTTGTACCGATAATCTGGCGATGATGGAGTTCAATTCCCCTAGCCTCCATCAAATCCAGCGCCAGTCCTTGGGGTATTCCCTCAACAATATCCAACAACACGACATCTGCCAGGTTTTTTTCAGTTATGCGCTGGGCTAAGGTACTGCCAACCTTACCAGCACCGATGATGGTGACACGGGGTGAATGACACGGAATTGGGGAAGCAGGGAAATAACTCATAATTGCAGTGCCTTTGCTAATAATTAATAAAGTCAGCTTTCAGCAATCAGCCTGCTGACGGCTGACCGCTGACGGCTTTCATTGTTATTTAAACTCTTCTAGCTGATCCAGACGTAACCAAATGTTAGGGGTTGGCACTTTCCCGAACTTGACCAAGGCGTACTCACCTTTGATATCTACAACTTCTCCCTTGCTATCAAACAAATAGGAAGGAAAGCGAGAGTCACTGGCTTGTGCTTCCAGACTGTTTTCCAGCTTCTCGCGGATTGCGTGAACCATATCTCCTCTTTTGACAGCCATGAGTTTCCCTCTTAAGTATGTAAATTGTTTTCTTCAGGATTTTAGCTCGCCTTCAGTCTATCTTCAGCGTCGGGAAATGCCTTTTTACCAGTTGGTTTTGTGGCTGCCTTCTTTGAAGCGCTTCCCCACTGGTAGTTGCCGCCAACTCAAAACTGTCACCGCAGATGCACGCGGATGTACGCGGATGAATTATCTACGTCTAGGGTGCGGTTCAAAAATCAAAATCAGTTTGAGCCTAGTAGTGCCATTAATTCTTATACCGTTAGATTGCCACAATTTGATCGCAATCTTTCGGATTTTTTAATGTTATATTTTAATCGCTTATTGCTGACACTGCATACAAAAGTGACTTGAACGCCCAGCTAACCTAGTGCGCTGAATCGCTGTGCCACAAACTCGACAGGGTTCTCCGGCGCGGTTGTAAACCAATGCCACACCGCCGTAGTTGCCGTTGACGCCCTTAACGTTGAGGAAATTACTAAAAGTCGTGCCACCAACCTCAATACTGGCGAATAGCACCTGAATTATACTGGAGCGCAAACGCTCTATTTGCTCTCGCTGCAAATTTATACACAAAGTTTCTGGCAGCACTCCACTCAGAAATAGTGCTTCATCAGCATAAATATTACCTAATCCTGCCACCACTGACTGATCTAGTAGCGCAGTCTTGATTGGACGGCGGCGGTTTTGCAGTTTGCTTGCTAAATACTCGACAGTGAATTCAGATGAGAAAGGGTCTACTGCTAGTTTTCCCAACCCCGTAATAATGCTTTCTACCGCAACTCTTGGGGGAACCCACCACATTTGACCGAAGGTGCGCTGATCGACAAAGCGTAATTCTTGCTGATCCCCAATAAATAATCTTACCCGCGTGTGCTTGTGTAATGGTTCATCTTGATGTAACCACAGTAATTGACCAGTCATTCGCAAATGAACCCCTAGCCAGCCTGCAGGGGGAAATGGGGAGTGGGGAGTGGGGAGTAGG
>CAZZYE010001360.1:0-2149 GCA_964658145.1 uncultured Stigonema sp. | reverse complement strand
GAATTATAAATTACGAATTATTTTGACTCTTGACTAATGGGTAAATAACCTTCTACTAAACAATCGGAACCCACAACGCGCACGAATACACGTTCCAAGGACAATGCTTGAGTCATGCTGGTAAAACCTAAGTCACCTACAGGTGTAGGAGCATTACTACCACCAATGATTTTAGGAGCAATAAAGGCAAGGACTTTTTGCACTGCGCCTTGAGCGATCGCACTAGCAGCTAAGGTTCCACCACACTCCCACAATACGTTGCAAAAGCCCCGCTCATAAAAGTACACCATTACCTTATCTGGTGTGAGTGGTGTTAATTCCACCACTTCCACCCCCTGTTTTTGTAACATATGACGAAAATCAGGGTTCGCTTCTTTTTCTGTCAACACCAAAGTGGGAGCATCATTTGTTTGCCACAAATGTGCTGATTGTGGCAAATTCAGGCTACGACTCATCACCACTCGTAGGGGATTATGCGCTCCCTCTTGATGACTGGTTAAATAAGGATTGTCCTGTATAACCGTGTTTCCACCTACAATGACTGCATCAGAAGCTACTCGCACTTGATGCACTTCCTTGCGGGACATTTGGTTTGTTACCCAGGCACTGTGACCAGTAGTGGTAGCAATTTTGCCATCTAAAGTCATGGCATATTTCAAAATGCCAAAAGGTCGATGATAGAGAATGCGATGAACAAAGCCTTCATTTAGCTTCTTGCAAGCTTCTTGTTCCACTCCCACCAACACTTCTATCCCAGCTGCACGTAATCGAGCAATCCCACCGCCAGCTACCAAAGGATTGGGATCAACCATACCCACCACCACCTTTGCCACCCCAGCTGCTATTAATGCGGACGTACAAGGGGGAGTGCGTCCGTAGTGATTGCAAGGTTCGAGGCTAACATAGATAGTTGCCGCATGTGCGCGATCTCCTGCAGAGCGAAGTGCAAAAACTTCTGCGTGCGGCTCACCTGCGCGCGGATGAAACCCTTCTCCGACAATCTCGCCATCTTTAACAATCACCGCTCCTACTAGAGGATTTGGGGAGGTACGTCCTAAGGCACGGCGAGCGAGTTCCAAACACCGTTGCATCATAGCCCGGTCAAAATCTGTTCCGATCGTTTCTAGTGGGTGTGAACCCGCCTGAAATGCTGACCCCTCTACAACCACTGGGAAATTATCCATAATTGGCTATACTCTGAATATTTGCGCTTCCGACAAGCAAGCTGACAACAATTAAATAGCAATATCCACATCAGCTTAAGGCAGTATCAACTTAACTCTAGCTTGGATCTATCTTGCCTCTTGTTGCCCAAATTCCGGAAAAATTTAGGAAGGAAAGAGAAAACAGGAGCCAGCAATCAGGAGCTTAAATAAGCCATAGATTTTTTGGTTAAACTTGTTCATAGCTGTACGGAGTACGCTGGTAGTTTTTAGGGCGTTGCTGAATGTAGAGACGTAGCACTGCTACGTCTCTACTGCTCTGCCAGTCTGATGTGCTGCCACCAACGATTCAGGGGATAATAAACTACAGGAGCCCAAAGACTACTGAGAATGGCAGAGGCAAGAGCAACCTTCTGGTAATATGCCCAGAACTCTCCAAAGTTGCGATTGTCCATCAGAACCAATTGCAACCCGAAGATAGAGTCTGCAAAAACTGCCATCCCAAACACAATTAAAGCAATAGAAATAAAGTCTTCTTGTATAAAACGCTGCTTTTGAATTAGACCAGTCATAAATCCTACAATCCCTAGACCTAGGGCATGAGTCGGGTCGGGTGATGTCATGGCATCTTGAAGTAGCCCCACAACTATGCCGGACATTGCACCACTAAAAGCTGTGCGCTTCACACTCCAAGCCACCACCCAAATTAACAGCCAATTTGGTCCAATGCCCAACAATTCCATCCCAGGAAAGCGGGTTAGCAACATTAGCAAGCATAACAGCACAGACCCAACCGTCACTGCCCAATCAATCAGTTGACGTAGGCTCTTATTTTTAAGCGATCGCGTGCTAACTTGAATTTTTGATTTTCCAGAGCGCGATTTTGGCAAGTTCTGCCTGCTACTCCGAAAGTCAGGAATCATCATTTTTTATCAAACCTCGCATTCACGCGCTAGTTGTTGGGCATGGGGCATGGGGCATAGGGC
>CAZZYE010001359.1:0-2150 GCA_964658145.1 uncultured Stigonema sp. | reverse complement strand
CTCATAACTCATAATTCATCACTCCTCACTCCTAACTCTAATTAAGCCATTTGATTTTCAATCGCCCACCGCGCTAGTTCAGTGCGGTTGTGGAGATTGGTTTTGCCCAACATGTTAGACACATGGCTTTCAACCGTGCGCTGACTGACGTTTAATTCTTCAGCAATTTCCCGGTTAGCTAAGCCTCTAGCCACGAATTGCACTACCTTCAGTTCGGTTGGGGTTAACTGTACATCGAAGGGGACTTGGATGCGGGAACCGTTTTCTCCTCCTTTTGCTTGGTGTTCTTTCCAGCGAATGGTTTGCTTGAGGGAAGATTCTACTTGTGCTACCAATTCTTCTGGTTCAAAGGGTTTGACCATATAGACATCAGCACCTTTATTCAGACCTTTAACTCGGTCTGCGCTTTGACCCTTAGCTGAAAGGAAGAGAACGGGAATCCAGCTGGTGCGTTCAGTTTGCCGGACTTGTTCCACAAAAGTATATCCGTCCATTTCCGGCATCATCACGTCACAGATGATCATGTCTGGAACATCCTGCTCTAAAATTTCCAGTGCTTCTCGACCATTTTCAGCGGTGATCACTTCATATCCCCGAAATTCCAAATAATCCTTCACCAGCAAAATGAGGTTGGGGTCGTCATCAATGAGTAGAAGTCGTTTGTGATCTTTCATGCTGGGTTCTTTCATAGCAGTGGCACTTGTCGCGCTTTGATGCATCAAGGTCTTGAATAGTTATCCTCTATGGTGGATTATGGAGATGTTTTGCTTTTTCTTCCCACTTAACCTGCCTTTGCTTTGTGGAAATCTTAAAAGTGGTGATAACTTTTAAGAGACTACATAATATCAACGGCAAAAGTTTAGTAAGGATACTTAGAGCAGTAGTATCTATAATGCGCTATTATATATCTCTTTGAAAGTGGCGGGTAAAAAAACACCGATTAAATAATAATCCTTTAAGTTAACAAATAATTGGTGGCTTTAGATGCTTTTGGAGCAAATCAACCCGTGCTTTCACCAAGCTTACCGCTTTTCCATATCCTTGAAAGGTTAGGCTTCTATCAGTTGTTTACAAGAAGCTAGGGAAGTTTTTCGCAAATAATGGACTAAAAACGCTTATTATTCAACCACCATTGGTCTAACAAACGTTCTTAGATAACCATCTGTTCGGACGAAAGGAGTTGCAAGGCTAGTGCCTCACACCATCCGAGTAAACCACCATTATGGGTCCAGAACAACAAACTCGCAAGCAGTTTGCTTTTTTCTAAAGATGCAACTAGGACGGCTATCTTATGGAGAATCGAGTTTTAGTTTGCGCTCGAGTGAGCGAGCGCTTTTTCAACTATTCCCAAAACTCCAGATTAGCTTAAGAGTGTACAGCATCTACCAATCTGGTCAGCACAGATAAAAACGTGTGGCGCTGATTTTTGCAAGTCAAGAACGTTTCTCTGGAATTACTTAGGGCTTTATTTTGTGGAGGTTTGGAGGTTTTTGGTTTTTGAGGGCTGGATTTGACCACTGTATTGTCACTCCCGATCGCGGCTCCCTGATTAGTGTTTTAGAACAATTTCCCAGCTTTGCAAATAAAGTTGACGATATACAAATATTCGTAACTTCCAGAACGAAACCAGAAAATTCGGATTTTTTGAGTATTTCTACTTAAGTATACCTGAAGAAGCTAAGTTCGGGAACCCGTACTACAGCAAATGTTGCCATAACACGCTATTGTTAAGTAAATTAGCACTCAGGAGTTGAGAGTGCTAACAAGGAGAGAAATTTATATGGCAGCTGTATCTCTAAGCGTTTCAACAGTAAAACCACTAGGCGATCGCGTATTTGTAAAAGTGAGCGCCTCTGAAGAAAAGACCGCAGGTGGTCTGTATTTGCCCGACACGGCTAAAGAAAAGCCTCAAGTAGGCGAAGTAGTTGCTGTGGGTGATGGCAAACTCAAAGATGACGGTGCTCGTCAGGCGTTGGACGTAAAGGTAGGAGACAAGGTTCTCTACTCTAAGTACGCCGGTACTGACATCAAACTGGGCACTGACGAATACGTACTGCTTTCTGAGAAAGACATTCTCGCAGTCGTTAGCTAATGGCTAATGGCTAATCGCTAATAGCACAAAGTCGGCAATTAGCAATTAGCAATTAGCA
>CAZZYE010001358.1:0-2152 GCA_964658145.1 uncultured Stigonema sp. | reverse complement strand
AGGGGCGCGGTTTCCGCGCCCTTACCACGTGGTCAATTCTACGAGATGAAACGACTGAATTCCGTTATACACATGATGCTCAATTTGTATAGTGCGTAAATCCTAAAAATGTCATCCAAATTTACCCAAGTTCTCCTGACGCCACTTAGCGTCTGCTTTGCGATTTGTTCGCAACTCCAAAACCCTAATTCCTGTTGTTGGTAGTGGGTTTAATATTTGCTGCAACTGTTCCCAAGAAGTCATTAATTCATGCTCGACACCATAAGTGGCACATAATTGAGCGAAATCAATATCCTGCGGGGTAGCAAAAAATTCTTCAAATGGTGGCTCAAATTTGGCAATAGGTAACATTTCAAAAATTCCCCCACCATTGTTGTTAATTAACAAAATGGTTAGATGTCCGACAAATTTATTTCTGATTAAAAATCCATTCGTGTCGTGTAATAAAGCTAAATCCCCTGTTAACATCACACTGCTTTGATGGCGATGGGCAATTCCCAAAGCTGTGGATAATGTGCCATCAATGCCATTCGCACCTCGGTTGAACAAGGGTTGCACACCTGAGTGACTCGGTTTCCAGAAAAATTCCACATCTCGCACCGGCATACTATTGGCAATAAATACAGGCGTTTTTGGTGGTAAACTCTGAGAAAGTAACCAGGCGGCTTTGCCTTCAAATAACTCCTCTGTTTTCGCCATAGTCAGGTCAACAGATGCCCTTACTTTCGCTTCAGTTGTACACCATAGCTGGAGATACTCAGGTGAGGTACTACAATCAGTACGAGGCTGCGGCTGGGAACGAGTTAATATGTCAGCTAGCTGTTGTGCGGATATTTGCAGGTGAGTTGTCCTACCGTGCAAAGGATCAAGGTTTTGATAACTAGGGTCAATCACCCATCGTCTTGCTTGAGTAGCTTTGAGCCAAGTACGCAGTACTGGACTAGTAGGCAATTCACCGATCTGAATCACCATTTCGGGTGCTAGTTCTTTCGCTAATTGATGATTCCGCAAAATCAAGTCATAGGTGGAAACGATCTGGGGATTGAGATCGGCATAATTTCTTATAGGGGAGAGTCCTTCCGCCAGCACGGGCCATTTGAGAGTTTGGGAAAGTTGAGCGATCGCACTACAATATGAATGTGGCTGTTGCGGTTGGGCAACACCAGCGATAATAATTCCGCTCGCGCATTGCTGCCATTCTTGAAAAAGCCGTAGGGGCGGGGAAACCCCGCCCTTACAAATACAGTTAGTAGTAGTTGTAATCCCAACAAAAAAGTCTTCTATATGAAACTGAGACTGTAATGATTGTAAAAACGTTGCATGCAACGTCTCTCCATCAGCAATGGGTACGAGGGGGTCCCGGAACGGAATATTAAGATGCACTGGTCCTGGTACGGGAGTTAGAGATCGCTCCCACCCATGGATCACCATTTGCCGCAAGTAAGCTAACATTTCCATCGATGGCGTGGGCAAAGCTAACTCTGCCTGCCAATTTGGGTAATTGCCATATAATTTCAACTGGTCTATAGTTTGTCCAGAATGGCAATCTCGCAATTCTGGCGGTCTATCAGCTGTGAACAGCAACAACGGTACGCGACTATATGAGGCTTCAATCACTGCCGGATAAAAATTCGCGGACGCCGTCCCAGAGGTGCAAACAACTGCTGTGGGGCGTCCAGTTGCTTTGGCGACGCCCAAGGCAAAAAAGGCGGCGGCGCGTTCATCAAGAATAGAAATCGCTTCAATACGCGGTAGTTGCTGGGCAAAAGCAACTGCTAGAGGTGTGGAACGGGAACCCGGACAAATGACGACACAAGTCAATCCCAGTCGCTTTAATGTCTCGGTAAAAATTGATGCCCACACAGTATTAATGTTTCTAAAATCAATATTCATTACAAATGGCGAATGGGAGTAGGGAGTGGGGAGTTAAAACTCATAACTCCTGTACAGACGCGATTAATCACGTCTCTACTTCTAACTCTTCTCTTACCAAACTTTCCAAGGAGCTTGAGTGCTTTTCCATAGCCCCTCTAGGTAGTTTTTATCGCGTAAAGTATCCATAGGTTGCCAAAAACCATCATGTTTGAAAGCCGATAGTTGTTCCATATCAGCTAGTTTTTCTAATGGCTCTTGCTCCCACACGGTAGAGTCG
>CAZZYE010001357.1:0-2162 GCA_964658145.1 uncultured Stigonema sp. | reverse complement strand
TTAGCTAAACCTAAAGTTTGCAAAATTTTAATTGCCCACCAAGTCATATCGACTTCCCACCAATGGAAACCGGCTTTGGCTACATTTGGGTGAGCATGGTGATTGTTGTGCCAACCTTCTCCATAAGTTAAAATTGCTGCCCACCAAACATTACGGGAACTATCATCCGACTGAAAATTACGATAACCGCGCCAGTGAGCCGCCGAGTTAATTAGCCAAGTAGAATGCCATAGTAATACGACTCTAAGCACAAGACCATACACTACAAAAGGCATTCCTCCCAAAGCATACAACAGAACAGCAACGGGAATTTGGAGCAGCAAGAAGTAGCGATCTAGCCAACGATAGAATGGGTCACGGTCTAGTTCCGGAGCAAATTTTCGGTAAATTTCGTATTCAAAAAATTCTGGACGCGGGTACAACATCCAAAGCATATGGCTCCACCAAAAACCACGTCGGGAAGAGTAGGGGTCTTTGTCTTCGTCCTCTGTATATGCATGATGGAGTCGATGTGCAGCAGCCCAAGAGATTGGTCCTCCTTGAAGGGCAAAAGCACCCAAGGTAGCGATCGCATATTCCAACCATTTTGGCACATGTAAACTGCGGTGAGTCAAGAGTCGGTGATATCCTAAACAAATACCAATGCTGCCAAACAACCAGTGGAGAAATATCATTACTCCTAAAGCAGACCAAGAAAAAAACCAGGGAGCTAATAAAGTCAAAGCATGAACTGAAGCAAAAAAGGCTACGTTGATCCATCTCAGAGTAAGCGGCTGCTTATTAACAGCCGCTGCTGAGTCTATAGTCGTCATAAATCTTTCCTTTGACGTGAGTGCCGTAACTAAACCAGTGCAGAATCAGACTGATTACCCGCTCCTCTAAAGTGAAACTGGCTCATATAGAAGACAGTTGGTTCGGAGGATGCAAGTGCTACTTACACGATTCAGCTTAGCAAGGATAGAATTAAAATGCAAGTGTCACTTGCATCTTTTTCCTGATGTTTTTATATATGTCCGATCAAATAAATTCGACTCGACAGCGACTAATTAATGCAGCTATGGAGTTATTCGCTGCGCAGGGAGTCACTGAGACGACAACAAAAGCAGTGGCAGAATTAGCAAAAGTCAATGAAGTGACGCTATTTCGGCATTTTGGCAACAAGCACGGATTGCTCCTAGCAGTCATTTCCGAATCGCCAGTGTTTAAAGAGCTAGGAGAATCCTTAAAAATGCAAGCAAATCAAACGACCAGTGTTTACCAAGCTTTAAAAGACTATTGCGAAGATCGTTTACAAGCTCTAGAAAAAGTCCCAGACCTGATGCGCTCTTTGGTAGGAGAGGCTGGAAGCTTTTCAGTAGAATATCGTCAGGCACTAGGACGAAGCTTAACCCAAGCAAACCATTATGTTACCGAATATCTAGCAACAGTTATGGAGCGTGAGCAGTTACACACCCAGATGCCAGCCCAAAAACTAGCAAGTTTGCTCAATAGTATGTTGTTAGGGTATGCCGTGATTGAATTGACCAGCGAATTTCACGAACTGTGGCATGATAGAGATGAGTTTTTAGAGAATTTAGTGGCACTTTTTTTAAATAAAGCTACCAACAGTACAAGTTTAGTCAAAATTGAGTCGAATCCAACAGAGAAGGTGATAGATTTACCAGCTAACTCAGTCCACTTGATTCTACAACGAGCCAAAAAATCGGGAATACGAGATTATGCCCTGATGTATGTTTTGTTTGGCGCTGGTTTATCTCCTGCAGAAGTTGTCAATTTAGAGCGATCGCACCAAGTAAACGATGCCAATCAGCACTTGTTGCAGATAACTCAGGGTTGCGTTCGACAAGTGCCAGTTAATCAGTGGATCATGGGTAAGCGGTATGGTTCTTATACTCGCAATCCATTAACTCAATGGCTAAAGGTCCGTAAAGATGACCGCTGGGCATTATTTCTCAACGATCGTGGAATGCCAATATCAGAGGTAGAAATTATTGAGCGTTGGCAAGTATTAACTGAGGGATTATTAACACCTGAGGGTCAACAGCCACTCTTAGTGCAAGCTCAACAGACATGGTGTGTAGAAATGTTGACAAAAGGAATGAATTTAGAAGATATGAGTATAATTACAGGCTGGAATTTAACTAAATTACAACTGTATGCTC
>CAZZYE010001356.1:0-2170 GCA_964658145.1 uncultured Stigonema sp. | reverse complement strand
TCAAATTAACACAATCCATAATGGTTCTAGTCAGATTAGCACCACTCAAGTTGATGCCACTAAGGTTATTCCGGCTGGAATTATATTCACTAATTCCAGCGATCTTAAGGTTGACTCCACTCAAATCAACCCCACTAAAATCTCTCTCAAAAGCAGCGTAGCGCCTGTACAACTCCTCAGCATCCATACCCTAACTCCCGAATCAATAACGACCATCAACAATAGCGCACAAACCCTCTGGAACACCGGACTAGCACCCCAAACCCCCTTTGACATCAACATCTCACTCACGGACTCCCTTGCCAAAGGTCAAGTAGCCGAAGCCATCGTCACCAAGTACGACGCCCAAGGACGCCCCATCGGCGGCACCATCGAAGTCGATCCCACCGCCAACGGCACAGTCGCGGTTCATCAACCCCACTATAACCGACCCCACCGAATTCAGCCAAACCCTCACCAGCACCGCGAATCGCGCCACCACCAACAGTGATGCCTACGGTCACTACGACCTACTCAACATATTTAGTCAATTTGGCAACATGAGTTAGACTATTATCAAGCGCTCATGCTTATACCATTGCACAAAAATCCCGCTTGGATTCACTTCTAATGCTTGCCTACAAGCGGGTACAATTCAAAAGAAAAAGTTTGAAATTGATGACCGGATGTAGGGAACAAAAGATTATCCTCCGATCAAAACAGCAGCTTCGAGGTTAGCTAATTCCAAGTTAGCCCCACTGAGGTTAATACCACTAAGGTTAGCTCTACCAGCCCAAGCACTTTCTCCAATCTCATATTGCCCGATCAATTCAGAAGCGGAACCTCTATTAGATGAAAATAAGTGGGTCAGGGGTGTTTATTTTTTTGACAATTCTTGGCGAGGTGCAGTGGTAGTAATTCATCAATTACCAGTAACTCCAGAAACATTGTGGTTGAGATTTTTGGGTAAGGGAAGAGTCCAGCAACGGGCAATTGAGGAAGTGCAGGCGTTGGATATTAACAATCCTTTACGTAGTAAAGCGATAAATTTATTGGCTAACTTGAAAACTACTTTAGAATTAAATCAGAATTTAGACACCTCAGATAGGAATTTAGTTATGCAGTTATCGGCGATTTATGAACAACGTTTGGCAGAGGCTACGCATCAAGGACAACGTATTGTTGTAGAAAACTTACTTCGAGTTCGATTTGGCACCTTAGATAACTCCCTACAAGCAATTATTGAACCTTTATTAGCATTACCACCCGAAGAATTTACGCCTTTATTGCTACAACTATCTCGGGGGGATTTATTAAGGAGATTTAATCAAAATTAGATATTAAATAACTTAAATTTATCTATGTCCCATTAGGTGCGACACTACCCTACACAATCTGCTTTGAAAATGCGCCAACAGCTTCTACGAGTGTTGGCGAAGTCAGGATTGTGACCAAGCTTGACTCACACCTCGACCAGCCCAGCTTCCTGTTGGGAGATTTGCGTTTGAGTGATATTCAAATCCACATTCCCACAGGACGCGGTACTAAAGCGCGTCAGAATTTACAAATCCCATTAATGTTGTTGCTAGACCCAGCACAATCATTTATCGGAGTACCCACCGACGCCACAACCCGTAATGCCCAAGCCAAACCCTCAGCAGCACCGCGAATCGCGCCGAAAAACGACCCAGTTCCCCCAGTTGCTAACAACGATACTGCAAGTACTGATGCCGGAAAACCAGTTGTCATCAACGTCTTAGCTAACGATACCAGTAATCAAACCATAGACCCCACAAGTATTGCGATCGCCACCAACCCAACTCAACGTACAATCGTAGTCAATGGTGATGGTACAGATACAGTAGTAGGTCAATCTGTTAACCACATCTTTGCCAATAGTGGTGAATATCAAGCAACCCTCACAGTTACAGATGATTTTGGTTTCTCTGATACTAAGACGGTAACGGTATATGTGGGTAGTACTGCACCAACATCCGGCGAAGACTCCTCTTTGCCCGACTGGAATGGGGACTTTAACGATATTTTCAGTCAGTTTGGCAACATGAGTTAGACAATTATTTCGGCGTCAGCAATCATCGATCTTACGTGCGGGCAATAGCCTCAAGTTGGCTGTGATTCTGACTTTTCACGGGATGTGGAAAGGGGGAAATAGTTCGCGAGTTGAAGTGGC
>CAZZYE010001355.1:0-2171 GCA_964658145.1 uncultured Stigonema sp. | reverse complement strand
TCTCCCTCATCTCCCCCATCTCCCCACTCCCCACTCCCCAATTCCCAAATCACGCCAACCCTACCACTGTAATCACCATATCAATCAACTTAATGGCAATAAACGGTGCAATCACACCACCTAAACCATAAATCAAAATATTTCGTTGCAACAACTGATTAGCTGATAGGGGTCTAAACTTCACACCCGTTAGCGCCAAGGGAATTAAAGCTGGAATAATCACAGCGTTATAAATCAACGCCGAGAGTACGGCAGAATTGGTGCTGGTTAACCTCATAATATTTAGACTTTGCAGGTTAGCTGAGGTAAATAACACGGGAATAATTGCAAAGTACTTAGCAATATCATTGGCAACGGAAAATGTAGTTAGCGCACCTCGAGTAATCAGCAATTGTTTGCCAATAGCAACAATATCAATCAGCTTTGTGGGATCAGAGTCTAAATCCACCATATTAGCTGCTTCTTTTGCCGCTTGAGTACCAGTATTCATTGCTACACCGACATTTGCCTGGGCTAGCGCTGGTGCGTCGTTAGTGCCATCCCCTGTCATTGCCACCAATTTGCCTTCTGCCTGTTCCCGTTGAATCACGCTAATTTTGTCTTCTGGAGTTGCTTCGGCAATGAAGTTATCCACACCAGCTTCTTGGGCTATGACAGAAGCGGTAATTCGGTTGTCCCCAGTTAACATGATCGTTTGCACTCCCATCCGCCGCAACTGCTCAAAGCGATCCCGAATACCTGGTTTAACAATGTCTTTGAGATAGATAACGCCGTAAATTTCACCTTCGAGGGCTACTGCTAGGGGTGTTCCTCCCAATTGCGAAACTCGTTCGTATGCGGCATCAAGTTCTGGCGTATCATGTCCGTCGTGGGAACGGACAAATGCCTTAATCGCTGATACGGCGCCCTTACGCACTTGGCGTCCGTTAGGCAAGTTTGTGCCACTCATGCGAGTTTTGGCAGAAAAGTCAACTCCTTCAGCTCTGTCACGCTCAAAATCGACCTTGGCATTTAATCTTTCTGCCAGTCGCACAATTGATTTCCCTTCAGGGGTATCATCAAACACACTCGCAGCCAAAGCCACATTGGCAATTTCTTCCATGGAGTGCCCATCGATGGGAATGAACTCCTCTGCCAAGCGATTACCAAGGGTAATTGTACCTGTTTTGTCAAGCACTAAGGTGTTGACATCACCACATGCCTCTACCGCTCTTCCTGAGGTGGCAATGACGTTAAACTGAGCGACTCGGTCCATACCAGCGATCCCAATAGCACTAAGCAACCCTCCAATTGTGGTGGGAATCAACGCTACTAACAGGGCAATCAATATTGCTACACTGACTGAACTTTTGACATAATTGGCGAGGGCAGGCAAAGTCACTATGACAAACAGAAATATTAAGGTAAGAACCGCCAGTAACACCGTTAGTGCAATTTCGTTTGGTGTTTTTGTCCGTTCTGCCCCTTCCACCAAGGCAATCATCCGGTCAATAAACCCTTTGCCTGGGTCTGCTGTGACGCGAATAATGAGTTCATCAGAGATAATGCGCGTACCGCCAGTCACGGAACTAGCTACGTCTGAACCTGTTTCCTTAAGTACTGGTGCTGATTCTCCGGTAATCGCCGATTCATCCACCGAAGCGACACCCATCACCACTTCTCCATCGACAGGGATGATATCACCTGCAACCACGTACACAGTATCACCCTGACGCAGGCTGGTGGAAGATACTTCCGTAACTGAGCCTTCGGGCGAGAGTTTTTTGGCGATTGTCTCGGATTTAGTTGAGCGTAAGGCATCGGCTTGCGCTTTACCCCGCCCTTCAGCCACTGCTTCGGCAAAGTTGGCAAATAAAACGGTGAAGAACAAAATCCCCGTAATTAATCCGTTGAACAGTCTCAAGTTCTTGCCTGGAACTGGACCAAACAGGTAGGGATCAATAGTAACTAGTAAGGTGATGAGAGTGCCGACCCAAACTAAAAACATTACCGGGTTTTTAATCGCATGCCTGGGATTGAGCTTGACGAAGGCATCTTTGATCGCTCTTTGGTAAAGTCCTTTTGTGCTTACCAGCGACTTGCGTGGGTTACGGCGATCGCTCTTGAGAGGACGAGGGGATCTAGATGTGGAGGAATTTGTGGAGTCCGTCATTTTCGATTGTTAGTTGTTA
>CAZZYE010001354.1:0-2173 GCA_964658145.1 uncultured Stigonema sp. | reverse complement strand
TGGTTTGATTCCCATCATAAAAACTCATGTCTAAAATGCCTATCAGACTTTGTTCACAATTTCACCCGTGACTTAAGTCATATTTGTTTACGTTGTTAGGAGTTGAAATTTACTACAAATAATTCGCTAACTTTTGTGCAAATGAATTACGCCTTAAAGACAATTGCTGGATCGACGCGGGTGACCTTTTGAATCGCAAAGATTGCAGATCCGACACACATGACAACTGTGACACCAAAAACCGCGATCGCAGTTGTTGGTGTGATTAAAATCATGATTCCCTGACTTGCTAATGTCCAAGCTGCAATTCCTAGACAAAGGATTGTGCTGGGAATATAGCCGATAACCGCCATCCACAGAGCCTGCTCAACAATCACACCGTATATAATCCAATCAGACGCGCCCATTGCCTTGAGTGTTCCAAACTCCTTGAGATGATCTGAAACAGAAGAGTAAAGGATCTGACCAACAATGATCGCCCCAACAATGACACCCACCGTTGCACCCAAACCGAGAAGATACCCAATTCCGGTTCGCTGTTGCCAGTAAGTTTGAGTCTTTTTGCGCATTTCAGCACGAGTATAGGCACGAGTGTTTGGTAAAGCGGCATTTAACTGCTGCTTGAGTGCCTGTAGATTCTGACCGGGCTGGGCTCGAATTAATATATAGGTGATCGGGTCTGATGAGGCTAACGGTCTTGGCGCAGGATCTGAGGTAGGAGCCTTCTGTACATAAGTGTTGGTACACTGGAAATTCGTCGATCCTGATTGCAATTTGCAGGATAAAGTAGAAATCTTACCGGAACTTAAATAAGCGTTGGCATTCTCTAAGGAGGTGAACATGTAAGGATTCGACGCAATTGAGCGGTTTCCTTGCGTTAAGCCCACCGACCGTACTGGTAAGGTATTAACTTCAGCTATCTCACCTACGTGTCTGATGTTGAGAGAATTCGCATTAGTTATATCCACTATGACAGTGTTAGGTGCTTTTAAGCCACTGACACTTCCTTGTAGAATATTTTCCGGTATAAACAACTGCCCCTGTGGGTCGAATCCGACGACTTTGACTGGAGCAATCTCCCCGATTGGGTGACGCCACAAACCTGCGCCGACAATGAGCGCTTCTGCTCGCTCCACTCCTGGTATCTTTTGCGCCACGCTAAGGTGTGTCAAAGGCATTGGTAGCGTCAGGTCAATGTAGACCATGCTATCTGATGCTACCCAAATGTCGGCTGTGGAATTGCTAATTAACTTAGCCGAGGAGCGAGTAAATCCACTGAATATACCAGTCTCAATCGTCACTAGGCTAACGGCAAACATAATCCCTAGCTGCGCTACAAGGAAGCGAGGAATGTCTTCAAGCAGGTTTTTTCGGGCAATTGAAACCATAGGAAAAGCTGGAGTTTTGACGATTACTTCATCAATTCATCGTACTCATTATGCGATCCGATCCAAATCCAGTAATAATCTTCTCCTTCCTTCACAGCTAGAGCGCGATAGTTGATATTGATACGAACTGACCACAGATTATTACTTACTTTTTTGAAATGGAGCGATGGATGAAATTGATTGCTAAGCCACAGTTCATAAGCTTTCTTGGCTTGTTCTTTTACTTTGGGTGGTAGGGCTGCAAATGAGTGCCAAAAGTCAGGAGTCGTCAAGGATTTCATTAAGGGTCTTTACTCGATTAGCCGCAATATCCGCCCTAGCATGTTGGACTAACTTATTTAATTTACCAGACTTGGCGTCTTGTTTCATTTGTCTGTCCCATTCATCGTCTACGTATTCTTGGAGCCAGCATAGAAGCTCGTTCACTTCTTCTTCAGACAGGTGTGCGATTGCGGATTTAATTTCTATAGGTGAATTCATAGCGGATTATACATATATTTACGGGAGATCCTAGCATGAGGCATCGGTGAGAGGTTAAGGTAATTGCAGATTGACAAAAAGCGTTAACAACACGCTTTATCTTAACCTTTCACGGATGCTCCTAGCCTTCTAGGGGTGGACAAAAACAAGCCTCTGCCTGACTCCTATGGTGGAGGCTTTATTGCCACCGCAATCTCTTTCTCTTGAGCTTGCCTGCTCATACTAAGCTTTTAACCCAAGTACGGAAAGCACTCCTTTGTTGCCATTTCCCCATTCTTTTTAGCCGCTTGGATAAATTGAGGAAT
>CAZZYE010001353.1:0-2177 GCA_964658145.1 uncultured Stigonema sp. | reverse complement strand
CAATTGTCAATTGTCAATTGTTGATTGTTACCATTAGCCATTAGCTATTACCAGCCCTGACTCTATAACTAGCAATTTACATTAATAAATCTTTTTTAAATGTGACTTATGACAAATGTTAAGATACCGAATCAGTTATGGATATATGGGCTATTAGGGGCGATCGCAGTAGTGACGCTTTTTCCCTTATTTTGGCTCGTCAGTACGGCATTAAAATCGCCAACAGAAAATATCTTTCAATCACCGCCACAGTTATTGCCAAGTCACCCAACCTTAGAAAACTTTGTTTCTGTTTGGCACTCATTACCTTTTGGACAGTACTTGTTC
The DNA here is from genome assembly GCA_964658145.1 of uncultured Stigonema sp. Taxonomy (GTDB): domain Bacteria; phylum Cyanobacteriota; class Cyanobacteriia; order Cyanobacteriales; family Nostocaceae; genus Stigonema. The sequence continues at coordinate 1,850 of CAZZYE010001353.1, read as the reverse complement.
AACAGTACCCTAGTGGCGGTGCTGACAGTATGCCTGAATTTAATGTTTTGCTCTTTAGCTGCTTACCCATTGGCAAGACTGTCGTTCCTCGGACGAGACTGGATTTTTATGGCGATCGTTTCCACGATTATGATTCCCTTCCAAATCGTGATGATTCCGCTGTACATTTTGATAGTCAAACTCGGTTTAATAAACACTTATTTGGGAATGATTTTTCCTAGCTTAGCTTCTGCCTTTGGTATTTTTTTGCTGCGACAAGCTTTCAGCAGCGTCCCTAAAGAGATGGAAGAGGCGGCACGTATGGATGGTTGTTCAGAGTTAGGCTTATGGTGGTATGTCATGCTCCCAGCAATTCGTCCAGCACTGGCGACGCTGGCGATTTTTGAATTCATTGGTTCTTGGAGTGACTTTCTCTGGCCTTTAATTGTCATTCAAGATGAAAAGTTATACACCCTGACATTGGGAGTAGCAAAGTTAGCAGGGACTTTTTCCTTAGACTGGCGATTGGTAGCAGCAGGTTCAGTAATTTCTATTGCCCCAGTACTGATATTATTCCTATTTTTACAACGCTATATTGTCCCAACTGAAACTAGTAGTGGTGTTAAGGGCTGATTTTCCTTGCTGCTACAACCCTTGAAAGAATCAGGTTGCTTTCGTTTCTCTCCCACCTCCTTATTCGATTATCATGTCCAGTAACCTGATATACTCATGCTGGAATCTTATCAAATCAATTTTGACTGGTTTTGGTATTTAGCAAGATTCGTGACCTGATTAATCATCGAGGCTAGTGAATGAGAATTCCTAAAACTTTCAATATATTGATAATAACGGTACTGTCCTTGGTCGTTGTGGTTTTGGCAGCACTGAACCTTCCTGGTGTGAGTCTGCCACGGGCTATGGCACAAGAGCCACAAGGATGTACAAATGCAACCTTAACAGGCTCTTATGCTTACGAAATTGTAGGTCAAGATGGCACTGAAGCTCCCTTCCTTCCTTTTGCTGCTGTGAGACTAGTCCAATTTGATGGCAGTGGTAAATTGCAAGGAAGTGGCTTCCGTGTCCTAGCAGGGAGTACTGCACAGACAACGGTTACAGGTACTTACCAAGTTATGTCTGATTGCACAGTCAATTTTGATATAGGAGTTTTCAAACTTGATGGCACCCAAGCCGATCAAGATACTCTATATGGCGTGATTGTTGAGCAAGGAGCGAAAGTTCGCGCACTGATCACAAACACTCTAATTCCTGGTACTAACCCTGCCCTATTTGAGCGGGTAACTCGCAAGTAAAGCGTTATCGTTTTGACGAGGACGGTTTTTTTACACCTCCACAAATTCCACAAAAACAAAACTGATACGCCTCTGATGCAGGGGTCAGACTGACACCTGTATCGCACTCTTTTATGTGCTTCTTGGTGCTTAATATATTCGAGTCGTTGTTCATAAAAATTTTTGAAAACTGCAGCCAGCCCAACTGCCAGACTAAATATAGCAGTCCTAAATCAGTTGTGAAAATCCCAAGCCTCAGAAACCCGGTTTCTTAAAGAAACCGGTGAGTCCAGCGCGCATGACACTCAAGGATAATGGAATACTTTATTGCTAAATAAGCAAGCCTTGATTTAGATGAGATTAGGACTTACGCATTGACAGAAATAGTAAAGGTAGTAGTCCGGATGAGTCTGGCAATTCGTAGATCGCAATATGACCTTAGGGGCGCGGTTTCCGCGCCCTGACAATGTTTCTATCTGTAGACTACTCATTTACTCCAGTTCCGAGGCTGACTAATGTGTACAAATCCACCAAGTAAGAAACGGTTTGGCATGATGATTGCGATCGCTCCTGAACATTGTC
>CAZZYE010001352.1:0-2178 GCA_964658145.1 uncultured Stigonema sp. | reverse complement strand
AAAGAGTGCGGCTCGTTCTGAGCAGGAACCCCTAGAAACTAGGGATGTATGGCTAAGGTACATTTGGAAAAAGTCAATTTCAAAATGTATAACTGTTCATTTGATGTAGGTGAGCCAAGTAACCAAGAATTGCAAGTCCTACCCTTGAGGAGACAAGTGAATCCCTACCTGCCCACAGTGACCATACTCGGAATTATGGAGGCTGAAGCTGGGAGCAGGGCGTAATCAGTTGTAAAACAAGCAGGTAACAACACTGGCGCTAACGGGGAGATGGCAAGGGTAAACAAGTCCTAGAAAAGTGTCTTAGGAATCAAGCTACAACCTGAACAACAAATGTAGACTTCATCCTCTATATTCTCACAGCATCATTCTTTTAATAGCTGTAATCTCTGAGAAGAGGATAGGCAAAGTGGACTGCCCTAAACCATCAATCAATCGAAAGAACGGAACGAGTAAAAACGGTACAGGGGTCTGGGAAACAGGTCGAAAACCCCAGTAGGTGAGACGAGACACGGAAATCCTTTGCACCGGGTAGGACAGAGCGTAACTGCTCTCTCGGTATTCAGAAAACACTGTTTGGAGTAAAGCATGGTTAGACACGATAGAAATATTAGTGAACTGTGGAAATCATTACCCTGGAAGAAATTTCGGGCGAATCTTTTCCGCTTACAAAAAAGAGTGTTTAAAGCTGTTCAAGCAGGAGACAAGCGTCAGGCACTGTCATTGCAAAAGCTGATACTGAAATCTCGTGCAGCTAGGTTTCTGGCAATACGTCAAGTAACACAGCTAAATGCTGGGAAAAAGACACCAGGGATAGATGGAAAAACCGCTCTAACGCACAAGGAAAGGTTTGAACTTGAACCAATCCTAGAAAAATATGCGACCAACTGGGAACACGACGAATTGAGAGTAATTCCAATTCCCAAAAAGGACGGTTCAACCAGAAATCTCAAGGTGCCCACTATCGCGGATAGAGCATGGCAATGCCTAGCAAAATACGCCCTAGAACCAGCACACGAAGCCACCTTTCATGCTCAGAGTTACGGATTTAGAACGGGGCGCTCTGCCCATGATGCCCAAAAACAGATTTTTCAAAATCTCCGTTCTCATGCAAACGGCATCAATAAAAGAATCCTTGAGCTTGACATAGAAAAGTGTTTTGATCGGATAAATCACTCCACAATCATGGATAACCTGATCGCCCCAAAAGGGCTAAAACTGGGGATATTTAGATGCCTCAAAGCAGGGGTAAACCCGGAATTTCCAGAACAAGGTACATGTCAAGGTGGGGTAGTAAGTCCATTACTCGCAAATATCGCTCTCAACGGCATAGAAGACATACACAAATATCACGGCAAAAGAGGACTTAAAATCACAGCTAAGACCCCTACAAAGGATATTGTCAACGCCTGTGTCCGATACGCCGATGATATGGTATTCTTCCTCAGACCGGAAGACGACGAAACCGAGATACTTGAGCGCATCAGCCAATTCCTAGCACAAAGAGGACTTCATGTCAGTGAAAGAAAGACTTTGCTAACCGCTTCGACAAATGGATTTGACTTTCTCGGTTGGCGGTTCTACGTCCAACAAAACGGAAAGTTTAAAAGTGTTCCCTCAGAGGAAAACTACAAAGCATTCCGGATGAAGGTCAAGAAAATTGTCAATAGCTCGAATTATGGCGCTCAGGTGAAAGCCCGAAAGCTTTCCCCAATAGTCAGAGGATGGCGAAATTACCATAAGTTCTGTAAGATGGACGGCTCTAAATGGAACCTGTACCACATCCAATACAGAGCCTTTAAGGTGTTCAATAAGGAAACTAAACAAAACCAAGAATCTAGTAAGAAGTTGCTAGATATTGCGTTTCCATCGGTTCCTTACTCCGAAAATCGTCATACCAAAGTCAAAGGAAATAAATCCCCCTTTGATGGAGATTTGGTTTACTGGAGCGAACGCAACAGTAAACTATATGACGGCATCACCGCAAAACTATTAAACAAGCAAAGCCATACGTGTGGGTACTGTGGTCACAGATTGACCTCCACCGAACGAGTGCATCTACATCACTTAGATAGCAATCACGGCAACTGGAAGCAATCAAACCTCATGGTAGTACATGAAAGCTGTCATGATTACATCCACATGAGCAAAAGCGTCAGCTAAGAACATCGGAAGCTG
>CAZZYE010001351.1:0-2178 GCA_964658145.1 uncultured Stigonema sp. | reverse complement strand
GCGAACGCGAACGTCATGAACGTCATGAACGTTGGGAACGTCACCAACGTCGCGAACCCGAACGCGAACGTTACGAGCATGGATATTATTAGTCTCCCTGGCTCATGAGAAAAATAGTGCCACCACTATCGGTGGATGGCGCTATTATTGACACTGACCAATAACTTATGGGAGGCGATCGCCCCACAGAAGAATGCCATTGTTTGGGTATGGGCGTCTCAATAACATTTTTCCCTCGTGGGGTAAGCACACGAACAGTCCAGCCAGCGCAACAGTCTCCACGACAAGTGAAAATTTTTCAACTTTAAAATCGGTCGCGGTGAAACAAAATTGTGTATAGCGAGGGATCAACTCTGTCTGTGAAGCGACAGTAAAAATATTTTTCTGGGGTTGAGTTGGAGTTGTATTCTTCGTCAAATTGGGGTGGATCTAGCACGAATGATCGCTTACGATTTTGGTTAGGTGTAATCAGTGAAGTCAATTTTGACCAAGCAACAGAAAAGGGTTTTTTAAAATACTTTTGGATCAGTGATTTCTTTGATTGGTCAGGTAGTTCTACGAATTCTAAATTATCTTGAAGCCGATCATTTATATTTTTCGACATATGTTTTTTCCTTTGAAACATCGAGTGAGGAAATATTTGGCGCGATCGCTTCACTCGCCACAGTGGTTATTGTCTAAATAGGTATCAATGAAATTAACTTATGCACAGTTATGCAGAATTTTTGTTGTCGGAAACACCGTCCGTCCCGCAAATTGCGCGATCGCACTTCATTAAAGCTATTGAAAATCGAATCAACGGTCTTGGTATTTCGCAACCAGTTGTCCAAATTCAGGGAAAAAACAAGACTTTAGTACAATGTCTTGAAGCTGAGCAACGACACAGGTATCACTAACGACTCCAGAAAGGTAATTTTTTCATATAGCAAAGTACTCAATTAATGCCCCCTAGTGTAGAGATTAAAGGGGTACAGCCAGGATATGTGCATTCCGGGGACTTGTTATAAAGTTATATTAAGTTAAGCGGACAGTACTTATAGCGCTTTTCATGTGGATGAAGTACACCCACAGTGTAGGGGCGAACGGCCGTTCGCCCCTACCCGATGTACCTCATTAAATCGCAAACCGCTATAATTATACTCTCATAAGAGTAAGAAAAGAGCGATAAGTAGGTCGGCGAGAATAATACCAACTATTTAGAACAATGATAAAGATGATACTCGTAACCGTTCACAGGAGGAAAAGATTGAGGGACAGCAATACAACCATTGAGTAGGGGCGATCGGTTGATCGCCCCTACTGGTGCATGGAAGTTAACTAACCACAAGTCTAAAGGTCGTGGTAACTGCGTCAAGGTGCGTTTCAGGGCAATTGTTGAAGTATTAGGGTTTTGGTCTTGATGGGCGAGAAGAAATAAAGGAGTTGTTGGTGAACCAGAGAGTTTGAACACCAAAGCTAAGCCCATCATTTCCCCAGTCTGTACATGGGTTTTGTGGGTTGTGGCAATGAGCATCGGTGAGTGAGAAACCTTTTGCATCACCGGGACTAAAAGGTCAGGGCGGTAGTATTTTGGGTAACCCAGATTGTAGACAACTATCAGTCCGCTGATCAATCCCATTGACAAAATTATGGCAACAGATGTTTTGCCTGATAATGGGAAAAATTTGTGCTTATTTGTGGGAGTGTTCCAACAAACTGCGAGAATTGCCCCAAACAAAACCATCACAGAGGGGAAGTAAACGAAGTAGTACCTCGCGCCTCGTGTGAGGTCAATACCAAGAACATAGGTGAAGAAAAAGAATAGGGCTACTGCTCCTATAATCAATACGGTAAACAGTTGGGTCATTAAACTGGTTGTCGGTTGTTTAAGCTGGGTAATCATGCCGCGCTTGAGAATTGGCAGCAACCAGATAAAGAACAAGAGCATTGCTAAGCCAGAGATAATGACTACGAACAGCGAATCTACTGACACTGGCAATAAGTACAGCATACTAATCCACGTCGCCAAAGCTTGAAACAAAGGGCTGATAAACTTCAACAACCCGCGATCACCAGTTTGAATCCACTGAGTCAACTCACCCCCACTATTTGCCTGCAAAAACAGTGGCAGCCAGACCAGACACCCTACTGTTGTGCCAATGGCAACCACCACCATTTGCCACCAAGGGGAGGATTGGG
>CAZZYE010001350.1:0-2179 GCA_964658145.1 uncultured Stigonema sp. | reverse complement strand
ATAGGTAACTCAATGACAAACTCTGTTCCCTCTCCGGGTGCAGAAAGACAACATAGCTTGCCGCTATGGGTTGACGCGACAATTTGACGGGCGATCGACAAACCCAAACCTGTGCCCTTACCCACCGCTTTCGTCGTAAACAAGTGGTCAAAAATCCGGTCTTTCACTGTAGGAGGCATCCCTGGACCATTATCTTTGATGCGAATTACAACAGCCTTTTGAGCCTCTGCAACCTCGGTACGAATAGTAATCTGATGGGGCTCGGTTTTCAGTGCAGCAAAAGAATGCTTCTGAGTTTCCTCATCCAGTGCGTCGATCGCATTGGCGATGATATTCATAAAAACTTGATTGAGTTGTCCTGGAAAGCATTTGACATTGGGTAAGTCCCCATAGTCTTGAATGACTTCAATAGCTGGACGTTGCTCGTTTGCTTTCAAACGGTATTTCAGGATTAAGATTGTGCTACAATATAAATCTGGTTTGTAACACCCCAAAAAGGACATTCAGAATAGTTAGTTTGCTTGGTAGAGATACTCCTAGTAATTTCAAAGCCTGTAATCCAAAAATCGAGGCTTCTTGGATTCGATTTTGAACGGCATAGGATTGAATTTGTATCTCATATATATTGACTTTGTCGAGGATATTTTTAGCGTTTTGTATGGCGAGATCAGCTAGTTTTATTGACTCTTCAAAGTTCGTGTTTAAATATTCTGCTTCTGCTGCTTCCTCGTGGAGGAGGAGTGTCAACTCATACTGACTAGACCAGCTATCTATTGCCAGCAATTCCATCCCTAACTTCAAATACCTAACAGCCGCAGCATAAGCAGTTGCAGCCCTCGCTTTCCGTCCAGCGATCAGATTCAACTGAGCCAGTCCGGAGCGCTCTACTTGTTGTGCGAGCAATTCTACTCCCACATTCAATTGGTTGACAATCTCAAAAATCTTCTCTTCTCGTTCGGCTTCAGGAGTATTGCTCAACAAAAGTTGCCCAATTTTTAAGTGAGTAGACTGTTTTTGGTCTTCGGGAATCAGAGAATATGCTGCTTGCTGGACTCGATCGTGTAAAAATTTGTAATTTGCTAATTGTTCATTGCTAATGGTTAATTGTTTATGGCAATTAGCAGTTTCAGCTTGATAAAACTTATAAACTTCACTAGTAGGTAAAATAAGTCCTTCTTGTAAGGCTTTCCAAAGGTCTACCGCTGTCTCATCTGGAGATTTTTCATGCACGATCGCCAGCGTCGCCAAATCAAATTGGTTGCCAATACAAGCGGCTAGCTTCAAGACTGACTGCGTGCAACTCGGCAACTTCACAAGCTGAACTGCCATAAACTCTACTACATCATCGGTGAGTGCTAACGCTTTCACTTGAGCGATGTCACATTGCCAAGAACCAGAATCGAAATTTAACGTAATTAGCCCATCTTCATGCAACGCCTTGAGAAATTGATTGCTAAAGAAGGGATTTCCCTGAGTTTTCTGATACACCAGTTGAGTTAAGGGCAACGCTAATTTAGTTGAGCAACTGAGGGTATCAGCAATCAAGTCATTGAGATCGGATTGACTCAGGGGGGCTAGTGTAATTGTATTGATCGTTGCCTCAGCTTTATAAATCTCCTCCAGCGTCAGCATCAACGGATGTGCCGCAAACACTTCATTATCTCGATAGGCACCAATCAGTAACAGATAGCTGCTATCTTTCTCACTCATTAACAATTGCATCAACTTTAAAGATGCAGAGTCAGCCCATTGCAAGTCATCCAGAAACATGACTAAGGGATGTTCCTGAGTCGTAAAGACCTGGATGAATTTCTGGAATAGCAGGTTAAAGCGATTTTGGGCAGCACTGCCAGCCAGATCTGGAACAGACGGCTGTTTACCGATTATCCGTTCAAGTTCAGGGATAACATCAATAATGACTCTACCTTGTGCGCCCAAAGCCGACAAAATTTTAGTTTTCCAGTGTGACAGTTTCGCATCGCTTTCGCCCAGCAGTTGCCCCATCAAGTCTCGGAAGGCTTGCACAAAGGCAGAGAAAGGAATATTGCGCTGGAATTGGTCAAACTTGCCTTTAATGAAGTATCCCCGCGCTGCGACGATCGGCTTGTGAACTTCGTTGACAACAGCAGTTTTGCCAATGCCAGAAAAACCTGCCACCAGAAATATTTCGCTTTTGCTA
>CAZZYE010001349.1:0-2180 GCA_964658145.1 uncultured Stigonema sp. | reverse complement strand
TTGCAATTATTGCTTCGTTACCTATACCTACTACCGTTACAGAAGTCAAAGGATTTTTAGGACATACAGGTTACTACCGCCGGTTCATCTTTCGTTATTCTGTCATTGCGATGCCATTGACGGAATTACTAAAGCGAACCGATACACCACCTGTTTGGACTCAGGCATGCACTGAAGCCTTTAACACACTCAAAAAGAAACTAATGTCTGCACCTATACTAGTTGCTCCAAATTGGGAAAAAGATTTTGAGGTATATGTAGATGCGTCTAATGTCGCCATTGGAGCAGTACTAAGCCAAAAAGACGAGAAAGGACATGACCATCCCATTTACTTCGCTAGTCGTCAACTAGTTCAAGCTGAGCGTAACTATACAGTTACAGAGAGAGAAGCCTTAGGAATGATATTCTCAGTACAGAAATTCAGACATTACCTTCTTGGATATAGGTTCGTGTTCCACGTGGATCATGATGCCTTAAAATATATGATCAATAAACCCCAATTGAGTGGAAGAATAGCGAGATGGGTTTTACTGTTGCAAGAGTTCAATTTTACTGTCCAGGTCCGACCTGGTAAGAGTCACGCTAACGCAGACCATTTATCCCGGTTAAGTGACGCACTAGGAACAGAACCAATAGATGACTCCTTCCCTGATGCTAACTTGTTTTTCATCGAGAAAGTGTCACCTGAATACGCGGAGATCATCAATTATTTACAAACTAACACTTTCCCTCCAGAACTCTCTAAGAAACAACAACAACGTTTGATATTTAAAGCAACTCCTTATTCGATCATTGCCGATACATTATACAAAAAGGGCAAGGATGGAATATTGAGACGTTGTATTATGAGTTCCGAAATACCCCTAATTTTGAAAGGATGTCATAGTGACCCAGCAGGAGGGCATTTCGCTGGTGAGGTCACTGCTAGAAAGGTTTTACAGGCTGGTTATTGGTGGCCCACTCTATTCCACGATTGTGTCACCTATGCTAGACAATGTGATGCTTGTCAAAGAGTAGGCAGACCTACAGACACGTCAGCCATGCCTTTACAACCGATTCTAGCGTTAGCACCCTTTGAGAAGTGGGGTATCGATTTTGTTGGTCCAATTAACCCTCCGAGTAAGAGTGGACGCCATCGTTATATTTTAGTTGCTACGGATTATGCCACTAAATGGGCGGAGGCCGAGGCCACTAAAAGAGACGATAAGGAAACAGTCGCCAAATTCCTTAAAACTAATATCTTTTCGCGATTTGGATGCCCACGAGAGTTAATCAGCGATAGGGGCACCCATTTTGTCAATGATGTCATTCAAATACTTGCAGAACGCTATAAAATCAAACATCGACTTACCACCCCGTATCACCCAAGAGCAAATGGCCAAACGGAGAAAACCAATGGGATCTTATGTAAGATTATTACTAAGACGGTCCAAGGCTCTATGGTTGATTGGGACGCTAAGTTGCTAGATGCTTTATGGGCATATCGTACAGCCTATAAGGTCACCACTAAATTTACTCCTTTTCAATTGGTTTATGGCCAAGAAGCCATTCTACCCATTGAATTGGAACTACCATCTCTACGAATAGCGTTGGAAGAAAGATTAGACATGTCAGAGTCGCTAGAGGAGCGAATTGCAATGTTAGAGAAATTGGATGAAATTCGTGGTCAAGCTTACCTTAATACCGCCGCCATTCAAAAATGGCGCAAGTCTTATTATGATAGCAAAATGAAACCCAAAGTCATTGAAAATAGTGACCTAGTTTTACTATATGACAGTCGGTTTCAGAAGTTTCCAGGTAAATTTAAGATTCGTTGGCAAGGACCATATAAAGTTGTTAAGGCTTATGATAATGGTTCTTTTGACTTGGAAGATTTCCAAGGAAATCTACTACCTACCCGTATTAATGGTAACCGTTTAAAAGTTTACAATCATTAACTGAGGTCAGTTAATGAAATTAAGAAGAGGGGAGGTAGTTAGACCAATATTTATGAGACACATTGGACAAATTTTCACGAATGTTTTACGAATTTTTTACAAAATTCTTCATTACCCAATTAGATAAATTATATGTGGTTTTACGGAAATTAATGTAGTATAATGTTTTGGAAATCCATTAATACACAATATTTTAACTTTCAAAAGAATTTGAGTCAAACAATAATCCGCGAGAATAACGGA
>CAZZYE010001348.1:0-2191 GCA_964658145.1 uncultured Stigonema sp. | reverse complement strand
CACTATTTCTGCCGATTTTACTCGCTCTTCTCAAAGATCTCAAATGGGTTCTATACTCGACGGTTTCAAGCTCTGTATACAGGATGTCATTTTTGCTTTTTAGTTTTAAGATCGGGTGGATGTGGGAAAACCCTAACTACCAGGGGATGGAAGGCTAGGGCGTAAACAAAAAAACCTACAATTTAAACTCATATACTTTCAGGGTTAGCGCGTCTCAAACCCTATTGACAAGCGGACTTAGCTGACCATCGTGCAAATAAGCGAATTGTTTTGACCAAAGAAAGGCAGCTATGCTGGTATGCTGAAGGGAACAATTTTAGGACTTACGCATTGACAAAATAGCCAAAAAGTGAGTTGCTCACAAACTAGGAAATTTTCAGGCGATGCCTTCGGCGGGCTACGCCTACGCTAATTAATAGGGAAATCGAAAGACTGATAATATCCATGTTGTCTTGATAATTCAGGGTTAAAGCGATTCCGTGCTACGACTAAGCCAACCGAGCGCCAAATGCGGAAAGTTGATACCGTGTAATACTCGGAGAGAATTTTGAGGCTAGCAGTGTACTACATGGTTTTGAAGCTCTATTCACGTTAGACTTGCGGTGTAATACACGAGCGACTGATGTTAAAACGGGACATTCAATAGTAATGATTATAGTTAGCTCATCCGTTTTTATTTCTGAGTCAATTTCTGCGAAAGTATAGTAATCCATCTAGCGACAACCTCTCTGGTTATGCCAACAGGATTTGAAAATAAAAGTAAAACTAAAACATCTTTTACACCCAGCGTAGATAGCTTTGACATTACCAGTAAGTTTCAAGAATACTTCACAGAAGTAAAAGACCCAAGAGCAGAAAGGACGAGATGGCATTTACTTACTGATATCATCACCATTTCTATTTTGGCAGTCATCGCCGGCGCTCAAGGTTGGGAAGATATTGAGGAGTATGGGCTCAATAAAAAAGAATGGTTGGAAACATTTTTGGAACTACCGTTTGGAATCCCTAGTCCCGACACTTTTAGAAGAGTATTTGAGAGAATAAACCCCAAACAATTTGAGCAATGTTTTCAGGTGTGGATACAATCATTGGTTGAGAAGTTAGGAGTAGAAGTAGTTGCTATAGACGGTAAAGCTCTCAAAGGCTCATATGACCGCAAATCCCAACTAAAAGCTTTACATCTGGTTAGTGCCTGGTCTAGTGAACACCGTTTGGTCTTGGGACAAACGAAGGTTCATGCCAAATCGAATGAAATCACCGCAATTCCAGCACTCTTAGAAATGTTGGACATCTCCGGCTGTATCATTACTATTGATGCAATGGGTACACAGAAATCAATTGCCGAAGAAATCATAGAAGCTCATGCTGATTATATCTTGAGCCTCAAAGATAATCATCCTAAGCTACACCAAACAGTGAAAAATTGGTTTGACATCGCACAATCTCTTGGGTTTAAAAATGTTGAGGTGAATATTAGTCAGCGGGTAGAAAAAGGGCATCACAGAATTGAAAATCGCAAAGTTTACACAGTGCCAGTCTCACAAATTCCTGCACTTCATCAACAAAACGATTGGGTGGGACTGAAAACAGTCGTTATGGTCGTGCGTTCGATTCCACATTGGAATAAGATTACCAATGAAGTACAATTTTATATCTCTAGTCTTGCTAGTGATGCTAACAGAATTGGTAGTGCAATTCGACAGCACTGGGGCATCGAGAACTCTGTTCATTGGACATTAGATGTTACCTTCCATGAAGATGAATGTCGGATTCGTTCTCTGCACAGTCCACAAAATTTTGCTTTGCTACGTCGTATTGCCCTTAATGCCTTAGAGAGAGAATCATCTTTTCGCCGCAGTATTCGGCAAAAGTCACGGCGAGCGGCTATGAATGACCAGTACATGGTTTCTGTGTTGGCTGCCGCTCTCTGCAACTCTTCCCCTTTGCTAGAATCCACCTGTCAATAGTCTTTGAGACGCGCTAACCCTGATTAACCAAGGATGATTCTTGGCTCAATGATGTTGTTTCCTCAGGTGAAATCAGTGCAGCCGAAGCCAGAAAATCGCCTCATGCTCATGCAATTACCCGTTGGCTAGGGGCAGATGCAATGAATGTGGAACCGTCCATAGTCAACTTTGATCTCCCCGGTTGCGGGAATCTACTGCTATGTACTGATGGACTGTGGAATTAC
>CAZZYE010001347.1:0-2192 GCA_964658145.1 uncultured Stigonema sp. | reverse complement strand
GAGGATAGCGCCTGAGAGGATAGCGTCGCTGAGGAAGGAACCGATTATCTCAATGAAAGCAGTGATACTAATACAGTGGCTACAGCCAATAATACGAAGAAGTTGTTCAGGAGCAAACGAATCTTCTTTTCCACAGGGATGAAAGACAATTTCCTTGCTCTTTTGAGATTTGGCGTAACGATGAAGTTCTAGAAGCAAAATCATTACATTCAGCCCTGCGTACATATCTACCTGTCGCAGTCCCAGTTGAATTTCTCGCTCTGGTATTTGAGTCTTTAATGCTCGCATCTTTGACTCAGGTTCGGTGATTGCATCAATAAACTCTCCATCACACCAACACTCGTAAAAATTCTCTAAGCGTTCAAACAAGCTTATTGGCTTAAATGTTGCTTCATCCTCAGCCAACAATGCCATCAAATAATCCACAATCTCGCGTGTTAAATTGCCATAGCCAAGCAGATCATAAATCTGCTTACACATTTCATTCGTTGAAGTCCAGTATTCTTCACGCTGACGCTTAATTGGTTTTGTTGCTGTCCAATCTAGAATACTCTTTTTCAAGCGCTCTGCAAATAAAAACTCACCAAAACTCTTATGAGCAAACTCTACAGAACCCTCTTTGTCACCAGAAGCAGGCTTGATATAGAAAGAAGTTAATAGGTTATTGAAAAATTTTTCCTCATTTTTAATTTCTTTTCTAGCTTTCTGAATCGCTTCAACAGTTGGATTGTTATTTTCATGAAGCCGTGATACTAGCATTGTCACCTTAGCAGATTCATTCCCTGACTGTACAACACATAAAGCAGCTTCAGTCAAACAGGAGCGCAAATCATGTTCATCAAGTCCAGTCAAACGCTTGTTTTCGTCTTGACGCTGCTTTTCAAGTACCCAACTTACTGACGTATCATAAATGCGAACTTTTGCTTTAACACCCTCAGCTTCAGCAAACATTTGCACATTGAGATGCTGCTCTCTATGCATTCGTGCTAGTAGATACAGAAGTAAGGGTTCTCTGGCTAGCTTGTCTTTAATGTCTGTGGGACAAGAATTTAAAAACTGTTGAAAGTCATTAGCTTCTGAATGTCCTACTTTGACCGCCCATTTTTTCAACCAAGTTTGTCGAATAGCATCGTCCATTAGTTCAATTTCGGCTCTCTCCAAACTTTTTGTTCGGTTAATGAGACGGTCAATGCCTTGCAATGCTAAAGGACGACCAGTGACCAAAAATCGATGATGGCTACTCTGCTGAAAATGCTCTACCTGCTGCAAAAATTCCTTAATTCCACCACTAGCACGTCCCTCTAGCAACAATTCATCAAATCCATCTAGGAAAAACAAAAACCGGGTATTTTTATCTGTCAGCCAGCTTTGATTTTTAACAAAGTCATAGGCTTCTAAATAATTTTCTATTGTTTTAGTGAGACGATTCTCCAATACCGAGAGATGTCTCAATTTAATGACAATGGGTGTAAAAGATGGTTGCAAGTCGCTCCGAGTATGCCAATTTTGCCTCACCCAATCAGCAAACATTCGGCAAAACACACTCTTTCCTCGCCCTGCATCTCCTTGAATAAACAAGATTTTCTTGTTGTCCAAATCCTTTAGTGTCTCTTTAGCCCACTTTTCAATCTCAATGGGGGATTTATTTTGAATGCGATCGCCACTTCCATCAAGTAGCCTGACCTTCAAAGGCACATACAAGTCTCGAAATGTAATCTCTTGTTCATCAAAAATTGTTTCATCTGGCTTGGACTGAATTTTGCTTGCTAGGTATTCATTAATACTTCCTAGATTTTGCTTTTGCTGCCATTCAGGAAATTTGGTTACCCATAACCAATTGAGTACTTGTTCCCAAGGACTGCTACCTTTAGTTTGTCTCCCTTTTTTGGTTGGTTGTTTAATTGGACAACCAGCCTGTTCCAAAACATCACAGATTTTCTTCAACTCGTCTGAGACTTTTTGTGCCCCATCTTCAGGCTTTCTACTCCAAGCAATAAATCCTGCCAAGATAGTGTGGTCTTTACCAGCGTTCGCCTCATCAAAGCGACTGAGAAACACAGTTCGCGTATCGCCGGTGAAACCGTGCTGTGTTGCCACTGCCTCTAAAAACTGGCTCTGCTGTTCTTGAGTATCGGTTGAGGAGTTCACAAGCGTTAGACCAAGCCCATACACTTCTATATAACTCTATTTTT
>CAZZYE010001346.1:0-2194 GCA_964658145.1 uncultured Stigonema sp. | reverse complement strand
AGAGACTGCCGCATCAACACTACAGTCCTGGTTTTCAGCCAACAACGAAGCAGATTCACCCTATACAGCTTCCACAAGCGTTAGCGATGTACAGTCATTCGCCGTAGGCGAGTCTTTCTCCTTCTCTGACACGCCCTCCACAATCTGAGGCGACGCGACCTCCAAGGTAGGGTGTTGACTTTGTGGGAAAACCACTCAGAAAAGTTCATGCAAATTTTGTGTCGTCATCTGATGTTGAAAATACAATTTTCCTTTTTGAGAGCATGGACTGACCAAAAACTTGAGATGCCCAATCCTTAAGGTCAATATAGCGAACATTTTCCAATGCCTGCTTAACTACAGAAGTTGCCAAATTCATAGTACACAAGGAGATACTTAAAATCATCTGACCTATCTGTTGGAGAGGACATCTAGAGGAAAAATGTTTATATTTACCAAAAAGAGATTCAATAATATCAGAAGTCGCAAGAATTGTTCTTCCTTCAGGAATTTTATCAGTTTCAGTTGCAATATATTCAATAACATTTTGTTGGAAAGCCAAAGTTTTACTAGAAAAGAGTGAAAATTGTTCTAGCTCAAATTTCGCCATCGACTGTTGATTAATCCCATTTTGTTTAAGTTGAGTTTCTAAGGTTCTGGTCATCATCACCATTTGACTCCAAATCAAGATTTCTTCTTGATAATCTTTTAACCATCCCAATTTTATAATTAGTTTTTGATTGAAGATTTCTGGGTCATCTGTTGGTGCTAACTTAAATAAAGTCTCAATTGGACAATTCAACAGTTTTTGTGCCCAATTAATCAATTTTTCCACATTGAAATAACGACACTGAGAGCGTTGAGATGGAGGAGATATAAATGATAATTCTGTTTGTTGAAGTTGATGTCGGCACTGACTACATTTTTGTATAAAGGATTGATATTTTTCTGAAGTCGCTAGCTGATGTTTGAGTAATAAAGCCATTGCATGAGTTACATCATATGTATAAACAACAGTTGGATATCTTTGTGTGTAAAGCTTAATTCCTTTTTCGAGGTCACTACCGTGATCTGCTATTATTTGTACTGGACAGCCAACTATAGTAGTTAATTCACAAAGCTTTTTTTCAATCAATTCTCCTCTGGTCGAATCCATAATTTCAAGTGCTAATACTTGAACATCATGGTGTTTTAGTCCTTGTTTTGAGGGAAAAATTGCTGATTCTAAGTATTGTTGAGAAACTCCTAAAATTACCAAACATTTTTGCTTACCTAATTCTACTGTTAGGTCTATAATAAAAACCCAATCAGTTCGGTATTCTTTTTCTCGTTGAAGCTCATACAAACCAATCCGTCCCAACCAATTTCTTACACTACTAAAACTTGGAGTTGTAACTTCCTCATCAGATACCTCCAACTTCAAGTTGTTCTCAACTCCTCGTAAGCTACTCCCAGAATCAATTGTTTGTTGTACTGCTTTTTGTACTGTTTGAATACTATAATGATGCCCAATAGCTGCCAATATCTCTATTTTTTCTGAAATTTCTTCCCCTTTTTTTGTCCATCAACCGAATCGGTATGAAGGATACGTAATTCTTTTTCTGCTTTCATCGCACGCTTTTTCCAATTCTCTCGTGAGAGAGATAAATCTCTAACTTTTATTTCTAATGCTCTGAGCTTTTTTTGTCTTTCAAGGGCTATCTCTTTCCAGTTCTCTCTACTTTGTTTAAACAAACGAATTAATCGGCTGGACGAACTTTTTAATTTATTCATTAACCACCAATTCTCATTCGATATTTTTTCCCATCTATTCTGTATGAAGAAATATCATCTAAAAACACCCAAAGTCAACACCCTAGTTACAGGGTGCAGATGTTCAAAGGTGTGAGTCCCTTCAACTCTGCGCTTAATCTCTTGGCCCCAGCGTTCTGGGTTGTGATTGCTCAAACTAATTGAAAGTTTAACCCCATCGGGAATATTTAAAACTGCCAAATCTGCAAGGATGCTTTCTAGTGCGAGTTCTGCTTTTTTGGCTTTGTCGTCATGGAGTAGGGTGTGGTCACTTTGAGCTAGAGCCGCACTGCCCCAGAAGAATTGAACGTCTTTTAAGTCCAGGCGTGAACCTTCTACATAACGCAGCCATGCCCCATCTTTTGAGATGGTTTCGTGGTGCATGATGTTTCGGTTGCGAACAAGTGAGTATGCGGCTGGCATC
>CAZZYE010001345.1:0-2195 GCA_964658145.1 uncultured Stigonema sp. | reverse complement strand
CTACTTCCACTTTCTTGTGGAGCTTTACATAAAAAATAACCCCATACAAACCGGTTGGTTTTTATGGGGTTGATTGTCCAATTCACGCTTACTAGCCCTACTGGCAAATTAGCTGCAAACTAAAAAAAATGAATCTTTTAAACAAAACTATCACTCTTGCCAGTTAATTATGTCAAAAGTCACGCTCAAACTATATAAGAACCATTGATTGTTCAACGATTAGCCACAGCTAAAGTTTCCTGTCCTGGAGAATTTTCTAACGTTCTCAGGCTAGGAAATAAGAAATGGTTTTCTTCAACGTATTGAGCACCAAACAGCCCCTTTTCCGCCCAAAAATAACGGTCTGTGGTGTGTTCATTTCGCTTCACAAGTAGCAAAGCGGGTGGCGCAATGCCTTCAGATTGAATGAACTTTCTAGCTGCTGTTACAGGTTTATCTTCGCCACTTTCGATGCTATATTGAGGCACATGCTCTAAGATTCGCCGTCCTTCCTGGCGACGACGACTTTTCCTCTTGCGTCTCCTTGCCAACCTATTTTCCTCCTCTTTGAAGCTAGAGATTATTGTAGTTATGGCTACAAAATCCGTCGTCATTATAAAAGTTCTAGTTCAAAAAAGCAACAGTTTTTAATCTTTTGATACAACAAGAATAATTCCTTTGAATGTAGATAAATCTAGAGTCTTCAAGGATATAATGCCCCAGAGTGACCCATTATTTACAAGACTTAGTTATGCTTTGTTACATTAGGGAAACCAATTCCTGTTCCAAGTCTTTCCGTTAGTCAGCAATCCTGAGCAAGATCTGAAAAATGTTAATGTCTGCCGGTTCTGAGTTTATTGCTCTGTGTCGAGAGCAAATGGCACTGTTAGCCCAAGGGCTGGGAGCATCCTTGAGCATTGTTTATTTAACGCAAGAATTGGTAGAAACGAGGACAAATGAGGCGAAACTGACTCCAGTAGTAGTTTATCCGGAGACAGCCGTGGGACAGCGAGAGCGAATGGCATTGCCTAACAATTCGCTCTTGTTATTGACAGCCGCAGAGGATACAAGCGACGCACATCGTCCGTCTTTTGGTGAAAATACGACACCACCACCGTATTCTCAAGAGGAATACCTGTTAAGTGGCAACCAAATTGTTTTACCTATTATCCATGAGGATGTGATGATGGGGTTGTTGGTGACACACAGGGAAGACCGGACATGGAATGAACAAGAACGGAGTGAAATTGAACGGATTGCACAAACGCTGTCGCTTGCTTGTATACTAGATCAGCGTCGAGCGTGGTTACAGCAGCAGTTGCATCAACAACAAATTCTGCAAGAAAAGCAGCAGGATTTGCTAGATAATCTATTGCACCAGTTTCGCAATCCTTTAACGGCGTTGCGGACCTTTGGTAAGCTGCTCTTGAAGCGACTGCGATTAGGAGATGCAAACAGGGAGGTAGCGGCTAGTATTGTCCGGGAGAGCGATCGCCTCCAAGAATTGTTGCAACAGTTCGAGCAGGTCATTGACATGACACTAGCAGATTTAGAACAGTCGGCACTGCCTCAAAACGAAGTATTTGTGGAAGCAACTGTGCAACAAGACACGCCAATCGTCAATTGTACGGAAACTCTTACTCATCCCTGGCGGACAAAAGTGGCACTATTGTCCCCCGCAGGGGGAGACAAAGAAGCTGAGTGTGCCGTAGCAGATGTATTGGAACCGTTGTTAGTGTCAGCAAGAGCGATCGCCCAAGAAAGAAATTTGCAACTGATCGCTGAAATTCCCCCGAAATTGCCTCCGGTAAGCGTTCATGTCAAGGTATTACGAGAGGTCTTGAGCAATATTATCGACAATGCCTTGAAATATACTCCCAATGGTGGAAAGATTTTAGTCCAAGCGGGTCAAAAAGAAGCTAATTTTCAGGGAATTGCTATTAGTGACACTGGTCCTGGTATTCCACCGCAAGATTTAGAACACCTTGGCGAACGACATTACCGAGGTGTACAAGCGCGTAGCGAAATTCCAGGCACAGGTTTGGGGTTAGCGATCGCCAAACAGTTAGTAGAGCAAATGCAAGGCAAAATTGAAGTTAAAAGCCCTGCAAGCAATTCAGCTATCACATCACCTGATGCGCCAGGAACTACGTTTATTATTTGGTTGCCAGTTGTTAGTGGTTAGTTGTTATCAGTAAATACATTTAGAGGGAACA
>CAZZYE010001344.1:1970-2204 GCA_964658145.1 uncultured Stigonema sp. | reverse complement strand
GGCACTTGTTCTGGAGGAACGGCGTAAACGGTGCCACCGTTTAATAAGGTATGAGCAGCAGCAAAATCCAACAAATCTTCATCGCCAGTTTCTTCTTCTTGGTGCAAATAAACCGTTTCTGACGTTGGGTCAAACAGACCCCATTGCTGCTGACCGACTGCAACTAACAATGAATCAACTCGTTGGTAATAAGCTGCTGAGATAACTTCTTGGAGGTTGTTAGATGCTTTACCA
>CAZZYE010001344.1:0-1960 GCA_964658145.1 uncultured Stigonema sp. | reverse complement strand
TAATATTGTTGGATGCAATGCTTGAACTGCCGCCAAACAATTCGTTGAATCGTTCCACAACTTCTTGCTGCGACTTGTGGAAGTGAGCCTCGACAATGGGCCAAGCTTGATCGTGCAACTCTTGGGCACTCTCAATTTTTGTGTTACCTGTGATACCTTATTCCATTAAGTGCTTGTAAGTGTTTGCCTCTCTGTACAGAGGTAACAGATACTCTACCCCAGCCAGCACCAAAGGTGCTTGTGCCAAACGCAGTTTCTCTTGCAATGCGCCATCGATGGCATAAAAGAATTGTAGGATGTTTTTCTGGCGCTCATCTCTGTCAGGACTTCCCTGACCGTGAAACGCACCCGGCTGTGAAAAAGAATTGGATGTTCCCCCTTTTGATGTTGCGATCCGGAACTGACCTTCTTTGGCAGTTTCGTCATAGTTGAGAACTTCATCCAGACTTTTAGGCATATTTTCAACCTCCACCTCCTTGACGCTGTAGCGTGTTCCTTCAAAGAACTTGACATCCTTTTGACTCAGCGTTAGGAGATAAAAACGTCCATTGCCATTTAAAATTTGTAACAACGGCTTGATGTGGAAGCGATCTGTTACCACAACCAACTCGTCAAAATTGAGAGGCAGAGTATAGTAGCGAAATATATCTGGAGAAATAAACAGGGCAAGTCCTTGCTCTCCCACTTGCTCCCAGAAATCTGGTTGATCCAGTTCATGGGCGAGTGCTAGCAATGCGATCGCTTCTTTCTGTTCAAGACCCGCATCAATTAAGCGAGACTCAGCTTCTTTAATCAGATTTTTAAAGCGAATGGGGTTTTGTCGGACTTCCGGTCCGGCTGTCTCCATTGGCATATAAATTGAAACTGAATTTAGTTTTGGCTGTTCTACCAGTGTTTTTATTTCCTCTCTAGAAATTAAATCCATTAAGTAACCCTCCTATCAAAGTGACTGAACATGGCAAACTAGACCGCTAATATTTGTCCAACGGTCAGCAGTTAAACCAAAACGGTTTACTCTTGCTTTATTTCACTTCAGAAAGGGTTAAATTTCATCTTTCTTTTGGTAGGCAATATCAGTAAATTTTCGATTTTGTATGATTGTCATTTGTCCATGATTCTTAAGCGATCGCTAATGACTAAAATTTAAAATCGGCTTGGTCATCCCGCATTATGACTGTTAGAATTGATACCTCGTGACTTCCGATCTATACGATTGCGCCTTTGTCTAACTAAACCCAAAGTCACTCGTTTCATAATCCAGTACAAGCCTGTAAGTATGCCAAAGGTGATTACAATAATCATTAAGGGCTGTTTACCGATAATTTCATCAGCACCCTTAATAAGTACATCATCCGGTTGAGTAATGAAATCCCAACTGTTAAAACGCAAGAATCGCCCCCAATAAACACCAACGGCACAAAGCGCATGGGTAATCAATTCAACCCACAAAATCAATTGGCTCTTGCCTATACGATGCAAGTAGTGACCCAAATTAATTAAAGATATTACGTAAGCTTCAAATCCAGCTATAATGACTAGTAAATACACTGGAATTAATATGAGGGTAATAATCCACACCGATGGAATTGTGCGGATATCATTTATTAAATGAATTACATCGGTTAACAAATAAGGCGCATTTGGCAGAAAAGCGTAGAACACTAGGAATCCTAACCACCAAACCAAAGATCGTCCGCGCTGAGTGCGAAATAGCCAAATACTTAAAGCCAAAGGTATGAAAGCTAGAAATAAATTCCAACTCATCCAACGTATATTGATTTGCAATACCTGCACAACTTTGGTAATCAATTCAATTGTTTCTGCTTTCATAGCTGCTCAAGCAAGAATATGTCTAAATGATTGTGGTCTCCCTTTATAGTTTTAAGCTATCTTAATGCACGCGCCAACAGTAGACAGTAAGATAACTACTGTGGTAATGGGTAATTGCTAATTGCTAATT
>CAZZYE010001343.1:0-2206 GCA_964658145.1 uncultured Stigonema sp. | reverse complement strand
GTTAGCAAATAGTTCTCCAAAGCTTTTGAGTGGTGCTTCTGCTTTAGCAACAATCTCCACAATTTTATTCCGTGCTTTGGGATCGGACAGTGCTTCTACACAAACCTGAGCGACTTTTTGCCGGGGAATACTACCATCGAACAAAGTATCTGCACTCTGCATCACCACTGGGTAGGAGTTATCTTCATTCTTCAACCCACCAGGTCGCACAATCGTATAGGTAAGACCGCTTTTAATAATGTACTCTTCAGCTTGCTTTTTCCAAAGCAAAATCAGCCAGAACAAATTTAGTGGATGGAAAAACTGGGAGGTACACAAAGATGAAACCAAAACAAAATGTTCAATTCCTTTAACCTTGGCAGCATCTACCAAATTTTTAGTCCCTTCGTAATCTACCTTATATGGTCCGGTCGGGTCAAAGCTTGGTTTTGCTCCAGCAGCACACAGCAGTACCGTGCTTTCTCCCAAAGCAGCAGTCAGGCTTTCTGGTTTTAACACGTCTCCCTCTACCAACTCGATGTTAGCAGGTAAAATATAACGAGCTTTCTCAACATCCCGTACTAAGGCACGAACGGGAATATTCCGCGCTACCAGTTCTTGCACGATTCGGCGACCTGTTTCACCGCCAGCCCCTGCTACAAATGCTTTCATCTTCAACCCCATCCTGGGAAACTAATATATCTGTTTTCAGTTTTCTATTGTAGAGATTAGATAAACTTTTTGACACATTCTTGAGGTTTAGGTAAAAATAAACTTTTAGTGCGCAAAATCCCATCCAACATGGGAATGATTAATTTAGGCAAACCCAAGGCACTATAAAAATTCATTATGCTTTCCACACACTCCGAGTATCAATCGTTTGAAACAACAGAAGCAGTTTTGTCTGTGGCATCAAGTATAGCAGACGCTAAAGACGCATCTGAAGAAGCAATAGGGACACCTACAACCTTTCACGGTTGTTATAACGACTGTATGGAAATGTCTGCTCCGGCACTTAATGTTGCTGAGTATCTCAACAGTCACGCCTCATGGTTTTCTCGCTGCGCCGAACCCATGAAAGTGGAAACCCTGGGGAAAAATGGCTATGCTTTAGGTATCGGTCGCTTTGGCGCTTTTGGTTATGACGTAGAGCCAAAAATTGGTTTGGAACTGTTACCCCCAGAGTCAGGGGTTTACCACATTCGGACTATCCCCATTCCTGATTACCAAGCTCCTGGTTATGATGTAGATTATCGGTCATCGCTACGGTTGGTAGAAAATCCGGCAAGTAATGCATGCCCTGACTTGGGTGAGACGACACTCGTGATGTGGGAATTGGAGTTAACAGTTCACATTCACTTTCCCAAATTTATTCAGCGACTGCCCAAGTCTTTAATCCAATCTACAGGCGATCGCTTACTTAACCAAATCGTCCGCCAAGTATCTCGCCGCTTAACCAGCAAAGTACAAGAAGATTTTCATCAATCTCTGGGTATACCTTTTCAGAAAAATTCCCAGAAAAAGCGTTTTCGTTAAGAGTCAAGATAATTCGTAATTCGTAAATATCCCACGGATGAATCCATTCGCAACAAAAAAAGGAATAAATTTATTTTTATCCATCAATAAATTGTTGTCCGTGTACCATTAATTACGAATTACGAATTATTTTGACTCTTGACCAATAATTATGCTTGAGTGAGAATTTTTTGAACAATTTGCACACCAGTAAAAGCCTGCCAAGCAAAAAGTCCCAAAACCACGAAATTCACCAAAATATGAGTCACACGTGCCCAATTTGCCCCTTTTTGCATAAAAGGAGATAAAGCAGCAGAAAAGGTAATCAGACTTGTCATACCCAGTCCTGCAAGTAGGTGAGGTCCAACAAATAACTTCTGATTATTGATGTAAGTAACAGCCATAGCAGCAATAGCACCAGTCACCATAAAAGCCAAGAGTATAGAACCGATTTGATGGTGTTTAACGTTGTATCTACCTTTGATCAGTTCTTTCTTTTCTTCGCCCTCAGCATTTCTAGTCCGCTGGACTTGCAGTCCCAGGTAAGCAGCATAAATGGAAAGTAGCAATAGCGCCCACATCAATATCGGGTGAACGAAGTTTAACCCATATTTAACCGATGGTGAAAGTTCAAAATTCATCGCCGTCTCTCCTGTTCTTAAATCTTTATAAAAATTAGCATAACCTTAATGGGGAGTGGGGAGTGGGGAGT
>CAZZYE010001342.1:0-2206 GCA_964658145.1 uncultured Stigonema sp. | reverse complement strand
TAAGAGTTCCCTCTGAATCATGTGCAGACAAAGGTGCTATTCATATGGTCAGCGCTTGGGCAACTGCTGATAGATTAGTCTTGGGACAAAGGCAAGTAGACAAAAAATAAGAGCGAAATCACAGCAATTCCAAAATTAATCCAGATTTTAGACATATCCGGTTGTATTGTGACAATTGATGCTTTTGTGTTGTCAAAAAGATATTGTCAAATTAATTACCCAAAAACAGGGTTATTACATTATTACACTGAAAAAGAATCAAAATAATTTGTATAAAAGTGTAGAACAACTCTTCCGCGTAACCGCGCCGGATGGGATGACGATTATTTATTTAAAGTTCTGTTTGGCTAAAATTCTCTTTTTCCGAAATGCACATCTTGCATCAACATCACAAACCGGGTTTTTTGCAAATGGATAACCCTGAAACTCTTGACTGATCGTTGAAAAATCCGGTTTTGCGGGTCTTGTTGAGAATCGTACAAGATATCAGTTTACTTACCCATATTCCGTTTTCCTGACAACAGCACCTAAACTCTGCTAGAATATGACCACAGGATGACCACATTTTTTCGGTAACATGAAAAGTATAGGCATACGCGAGTTTAGGGACAAAGCTACTCACTACTTAGCCAGCAGCGAAATCGTGGCGGTAAAACGGCACGGCAAGCTAGTGGGATTCTATATCCCCGTCAAGGAATCAGATGAAGAGGAAGTCCAACAAGCCATCAAGCGGCTGTCTGAGACGGTAGAAGCTGCCTTAGCTGAAAGTGGATTGTCTGAAGAGGAACTCAGCCGCGCTTTAGACCTATCGGTAAAGGAGTGAAGTGCGCTTAGTTGTCGATGCCAATATCCTGGTGGCTGAACTCATTAGGGCGCGGGGGCGGGAGTTAATCGCCCATCCTGCCTGGGAACTCTACATGGCTGACCCGGCGTGGGAGGAAGCTTGTCACTATACTGGGCGAAAGAAGAACCGCAACAATGCTTAGTTGATGATAATTTGTTCGTAGTGAGGACTTTAGTCCTCAAGAACACGAGGGCTTCAGCCCTCACTACGAACCCTTCAAAGTTTCCTTGGTGGACTATTAGCCTGATCCTCAAGAATATCCAATTCAACTGAAGAAAGTTTTTTGGGCTTCATCTGTTGCAAGTCACACAGCACAATTTTGGCATCTTCAGTATTAAATTTGTAGTATTCTGTTAAACTACCGATAGGATAATTAAAGTCTTGATAGCGGTGTTTGAAATATTTCTCTACATTACCTCGGTGTGACCAACTTGACAACACCTTAGTAGCAACAGTTTGATAGTGTGCAAGCAAATCTCTTTCTACTTCTGCTATCCGCTCTGCAACAGAGCGCTGGGTGACTCCTATTTTGTACAAAGTTCCTTTATTTGTTTGAATTTCCAAAAAGTATAAGGTACAAGATAAAATCCGCCTAAGTTGAGTACGATACAGTATTAAATCAGTAAATCTGTGTGACAAATCCAGAGCATTTTTATGCTTAGCATGTTCTACTGTTAACTCCAGCTTCAGCAGCTTTTTCAGTAATAGTGGCTCCTGCACTTCGTTAAATAGCATTAACTCCAACGCTTGAACTGGGATTTTACCTGAATTCGTAAATTCATATCCAACTGGGACTGTGTAAACATTTTTTTGTAACAAACCCGCCTTAATCAAACCAGGGGAAACTAGGTAATCACTAATAGGGTAGTTTTTTGAACCGTACTCCTTCCAAAGCAGTTTTAGTTGCTCTAAGTCCTTACCAGATAAATGAATGTTGAAATTGTCATACAATGGCAGAACCGGAAATTTACAGGTAGCTACTGGACGACAGGTTTCTTCATTATGGGCAAAATGATGCTCTTTTACCTTGCCTTTTTTGGCAATTAGTCCACTGCTGCAATAGGGACACTTAAGGGTAGTCTTCCCTCTGTGGACATCTTCAATACATACCAATGTCCCATCTTCATCCATGCCATACTGTAACCACATTGAAGCACCACTGTTTAAAAGCTAAAGTTGCTTTTACTAGTTTGCTACAACTTCTCAAAAATGTCTCTATACTTTAGGTTATTAAAGACTGAGTAGATGTGGATATAGTGACGTTGATTTAACAAATAGATTTCTAAAATATGAGTGCAGATTAATCTATAGCAATCCTATTACATAGGTGAAAATTCCAGAAATACAAGTAGGGTGGGCAGT
>CAZZYE010001341.1:660-2213 GCA_964658145.1 uncultured Stigonema sp. | reverse complement strand
AGCTAATTGCTAATGGTTAATTGCTATTAGCAATTAGCAAGTTGAAAGTTATAATTAGTATAGATAGACCACAAAAAGAACAATGGCTAAACCAGAGATTCATCCTAAGTGGTATCCAGAAGCTAAAGTTTACTGCAACGGTCAAGTTGTGATGACTGTTGGTTCTGCTAAGCCAGAACTGCATGTAGATGTCTGGTCTGGAAACCACCCATTTTACACCGGTACTCAGAAGATTATTGACACCGAAGGTCGCGTTGAGCGCTTCCTTCGCAAGTACGGCATGACGGAAGGTCAATCCACAGGCGGCAAAAAGAAAAAGTAGCGAGGCTGGCTTTTGCTGTTAACGACGACCTTGCATCGGCTGGGTCGATTGTTTTATTTAATGCTTGAGCCAACTTTGCTATTTTTAAGGAGCGATCGCACTCATCATGGCTGAAACGTACCTGCTGGAGAAACTGAAATCCGTTGAACAAACTTTTCATGAATTAACTCGTCGTCTTGGCGATCCCGATACTGCCAAAAACCCCGATGAGTATCAAAAAATTGCGAAGGCACGTTCTTCTTTGGAAGAGGTTGTCGATACTTATGACATCTGGAAAATTTCCTCTGAAGAATTGGTAGGGGCGCGTCAGATTCTCAAAGAAGCTCTGAGCGATCCAGAACTGCATGAAATGGCAGCACTGGAAGTACAAGAACTAGAGCAAAAAATAGAATATTTAGAAACTCGTCTGAAGGTACTGCTGCTACCTCGCGATCCCAATGATGATAAAAACATCATGCTGGAAATTCGTGCAGGTACTGGCGGCGATGAAGCAAGTATCTGGGCAGGTGATTTAGTACGAATGTACTCTCGCTACGCCGATACCCAGCATTGGAAAGTGAAGCTGTTAAGCGAGTCCTTGGCTGAAATGGGCGGCTTTAAAGAAGCTATTTTAGAAATTCAAGGTGACAGCGTTTACAGCAAGCTGAAGTTTGAAGCAGGAGTGCATCGGGTACAGCGCGTCCCAGTCACAGAGGCAGGGGGGCGGGTTCACACTTCCACAGCAACTGTGGCGATCATGCCAGAAGTGGATGACGTGGAAATCCACATCGACCCTAAAGATATTGAAATGACTACGGCTCGTTCTGGGGGTGCTGGTGGACAAAACGTCAACAAGGTGGAAACAGCCGTTGACTTGATGCACAAACCTACTGGTATCCGCATTTTCTGTACAGAAGAGCGCAGCCAGTTGCAAAACAAAGAACGGGCGATGCAGATCCTGCGGGCGAAGTTGTATGAGATCAAGTTACGCGAACAACAGGAAGCTGTAACCAGCATGCGGCGATCGCAAGTCGGTACAGGATCGCGTTCCGAAAAAATTCGCACTTTCAACTATAAAGATAGCCGCGTTACCGACCATCGTCTTAATCAAAACTACTCGCTTAGCGGAGTTCTGGAAGGCGATTTAGAGACAATTATTCAGTCTTGTATCTCTCAAGACCAGCAGGAACGCTTGGCGGAACTCGCTGCTTCTGTTACTAGCAGTTAATTTTAAGGGGAGTAGGGAGTGGGG
>CAZZYE010001341.1:0-578 GCA_964658145.1 uncultured Stigonema sp. | reverse complement strand
GAAGAGACGTTCCGCCGGAACGTCTCTTCCCCATTCCCCACTCCCCATTCAGAAATAACCGCTTGTTGTGCTGTTACTTTTAACACACACAAGCGGTTTTCTAATGCAATATGAATTGCATCTTCCATGTCCCTAAAATACGGATAATACGCAAATTCATACTGCATGATGTGATTTAATGTGTGCCATTCCTCTAGGGTTTGGCAGCAGTCAATTAACTTTTCTACTTCCCTTTGCCAACGGGCGAAAATCCGGTAGCTGAAAAACCCACTGCACACGTTGCCTTTTTGATCCCAGTAGGAAATACATACTTGATGCTTCAAGCTGCGGATTTTCTTGATTTCCTTAACGTTACAGCCGAATGCTTTCAGCGCTTCTTTCGCCTCTAGGTTGGAAATTTGCCACTGTTCTGGTTTAATTTTGTTAGCCGCTATCAAGCTTTGACCTTTGCGGCGATATTGATTTTTCTTGCGTGTCCTACCAACCATGATGAAATCTTCCCTGTTATTAGCAGAAATACTTAAAAACTTAGTAGTTTTGCCGCCTGACCAAATGAAGCTGTTGAGGCTAAAGACTGT
>CAZZYE010001340.1:0-2221 GCA_964658145.1 uncultured Stigonema sp. | reverse complement strand
ATGGTTACACAATCTCAATGCTTATTTTGATATTTATATTAGTATCCAAATCCAGTGGATATATTATCAAGATTTGATAAAGCTAGTGTGAAGAAGTCAGTACATTTTTAAGTACATGAAATCATGATTTTAAGCATTCGCGCTTCATACAGAATTTTGGTCTATGATATAATTATTGAGACTAGTGAGCGGCTATTAAGGTTAAAGGTGGATGATTTGCAGGGTAATCGTTAGATTAGGCTAAGGATGTTTTCCCTATATTAAGTGTAGCTCTTACGAACTGAAGCCTCACTTCAAGTAGTCGCTAAACTCATATCTTGCACCAGTTGCAATAACGCTATTTTTGTAGGGTGGGCATCGCCCACCATTGACTGATCGGGCCTATTTTTGCGTTGGTGGGCAGTGTCCACCCTACCCTTATGAGAATTGTTTATCTCTGAATTTGGGCGATAAAGTAATATTTGATACATATTTGCCGTAATATTCTTGAGAATGTCATAAATAAAAGGTTAAGCTAAGCGCATACCCCTTGCTTTAGCAATGCAGGCACTTCCTGCTTTCAGGATGGATCTAACACAGTCATGACTGAACTGAAACTGCGTCTACAAGAGGGAAATATCGAAAGAACGGTGACGGTGGATCAAGATGTATTTACAATGGGTCGTTTACCGCAATGTGACTTGTACTTGCCTTCTGGCGGAGTTTCCCGTTGCCATGCCCGCCTTGTAAAAACCGCTGCTGGTGGATGGAATATAGAGGATATGGGCAGCAAAAACGGGACGCAACTAAATAAGCGCCTTGTTACCTCTCCCCAAGAGTTACATAATAATGACATTATTTGGCTAGGGGATGTGAGCCTAATAGTGCAGTTGACACACTCGTGGGAATCGCTTGGGGGAAAGCAAGAAGGAGGCGATCAAGGAAGAACAATCCTTCGTAACGTTAAACAATTGCAGCAGCAATGGATACAAGCGTCGAGTCAAGATGGCGATAGCAGCAACAAGGACAAAATTATTGCCCGCCTCAAAGACTTGGTAGATATAGCGAGGAATCTCTCTGCTGCTGCATCAATAGAAGCAATTTTCTCCCAAGTGCAGCAAGTCGTTTTTCGTTATCTTAAGAGTATTGACCGCTTGGCATTGTTAATCGACGTGACTGATTGCGGCAAACTGGAGTTAATGAATGCTGCCACAAGAAATACGTCCCAACAGAAAGATCTCCTCGCTGATGGTAGTTGGATTAGCCGTAGTATTTGCCAAAAGGTATTTGAGGAAAAAGTTGCCATTCAGACAGCTGATGCCCAGAAAGATGATCGGTTTGCTGGGGAACACAGTATTTTGCTCAAAGACATTCGTAGTGCGATGGCGGTGCCTTTGTGGGATGAAAATAAGGTTGTCGGCGTTCTCTACGCCGATGCCCATCTTTCTTCTTACCATTGGATACAAGAAGGCGAGGAAGAACTCAGCTTTTTTTCGGCTTTAGCAAACCTTGTGGCTTCTAGTGTGCAACGTTGGCTGTTGGCAGAGAAACTTAAAAGTGAAGAGGTGATTCGCCATCGACTAGAACGCTACCATTCTCCAGCAGTTGTACAGCAGTTGATAGCTGTAGGAGTATTGCCAGATGGTCGTTTACCTCCACAAGAAAGTGAAATCAGTATTTTATTTGCCGACCTTGTCGGTTTTACGGAGATTTCTGAAAGATTAAAGCCAACTCAAATTGCCGAACTCCTCAATAATTTATTTGAAGAGATGTTGCAAGAAGTATTTGCTTGGGGGGGAACTTTGGATAAGTATATTGGCGATTGCATTATGGCATTTTTTGGTGCGCCTGAACCGCAAAGCGATCATGCCGATCGCGCTGTCGCCACTGCTATGGGAATGCTAACTCGTCTGGAAAATCTCAATGCCAAGAATTTTTGGACCGAACCGCTACAATTGCGGATTGCAATTAACAGCGGTAAGGCTGTAGTTGGAGATGTTGGTAGTTCCCAAAGGGTAGAGTATACAGCTCTGGGAGCAACTATTAATCTGGCTGCTCGCATGGAAGCAGTTTGTCCTCCTGGTGAATGTATCGTCAGTGAAGCCACTTATCACATGCTTTCACAACCCTCATGCTTCGAGCAAATGGGAGATTACCGCTTTAAAGGTATTAATCGATTGGTGAAGATTTATCAGAGTAATATGCAAGTAATGGGGAATCGCTAATTGCTAATTGCTAATTG
>CAZZYE010001339.1:0-2223 GCA_964658145.1 uncultured Stigonema sp. | reverse complement strand
TCCCTATAGTCGGTTGTAATCTTGGATAACTTTCACATCCAAAGTTGTATTTTGCAAAGAACGGATAGCGGCAACAGTGGCTTTTGCCCCAGCAACGGTAGTGACGATGGGGATTTTGTAAGTTAAAGCTGTACGGCGGATGAGTCTGGCATCTGTTTGGGCTTCTTCTCCAGAAGGTGTATTGATGATTAGTTGAATTTTGTGATTTTTAATTGCATCTAAGACGTGGGGACGACCCTCATGGAGTTTCAGCACTAACTCAACATTTAACCCATGCTGTTGCAGAAAGCGTCGCGTACCATCAGTCGCCATCACAGAAAAGCCCAGATCAATAAATTCCTTTACCACAGGAACCACAGCAGCTTTGTCGCGACCGTTCATCGAGACAAACACCGTCCCCAAGAGAGGTAAATGCTCACCAGCACCCATGACCGCCTTGGCATAGGCACGCCCAAAGTCCCTATCAATGCCCATCACCTCACCAGTGGATCGCATTTCTGGTCCTAGAATCGTGTCGGTACCTGGGAATTTACTAAAAGGCAACACTGCTTCTTTCACCGCAATATGGGATGGTATAACTTCCTGGGTAAAGCCCAATTCCTCCAAAGTCTTACCCGCCATAATTAAGGATGCCAGTTTCGCTAATGGCACACCTGTGGCTTTAGAAACAAACGGCACTGTGCGAGAGGCGCGGGGGTTGGCTTCTAATATGTAAACTTGGGCAACGGATGCGGCAACGGATGTTGTAGCGGATGTAACGGATGCGGCAACGGATGTAACGGATGATTGATCTGTGGATCCAGCAGATAACTTATCCGTTACATCCGTTAGTTCATCCGTAGCCTTAACAGCAAACTGAATATTCATCAGCCCTACCACTTTCAGCGCCTGCGCCAGTTGCACCGTCCAAGTACGAATTTGATTGAGAACTTCTGGTGTTAAGGAAATTGAGGGTAAAGAGCAAGCCGAGTCTCCCGAGTGAATCCCTGCTTGTTCTATATGTTCCATAATGCCACCAATCACTACCCGCCCAGTCTGGTCAGCGATCGCATCCACATCAACTTCGATGGCATTTTCCAAAAACTTATCAATCAAAATTGGATGTTCTGGTTCCACCAGTACAGCAAAGGTCATGTAGCGTTCTAACTCAGCATCAGAGTAGACAATTTCCATCGCCCGTCCCCCCAACACATAGCTAGGACGCACTACCACCGGATAACCAATGCGTTTGGCGACAACCAAAGCATCCTCGTAGGTTCGGGCAATACCATTTTGCGGTTGGGCAATATTTAACTGTTTGAGAATCTTCTCAAATCGCTCCCGGTTTTCAGCCATGTCAATTGAATCTGGAGACGTACCCCATATTTTAGTGGGGAGTGGGGAAGAGACGTTCCGGCGGAACGTCTGTACATCCTCCCTATTCCCTACTCCCTTTAAATACTCCTGCAATGGCACCGCCAACTTCAACGGTGTTTGCCCACCAAACTGAATAATTATCCCAACAGGGTTTTCCGCTTCAATGATGTTCAAGACATCTTCCTTTGTCAACGGTTCAAAGTAGAGGCGATCGCTTGTGTCATAGTCGGTGGAGACTGTTTCTGGGTTGGAGTTAACCATAATCGTCTCATATCCCGCTCCTTTGAGAGCATAGGCGGCGTGACAACAACAATAGTCAAACTCTATTCCCTGCCCAATCCGGTTAGGACCACCTCCCAAAATCATCACCTTCGGCTTGGTTGTTGGCATCACCTCCGTTTCTTCTTCGTAGGTAGAGTAGTGGTAAGGGGTAAATGCCTCAAATTCAGCAGCGCAGGTGTCTACCGTTTTATAAACTGGGATCACACCGAGTTGTTTGCGATACAGGCGGACTTCATCTTCGGTGGTTTTGGTAGCAAAGGCAATCTGGCGATCGCTAAACCCTTGACGCTTTACATCATACATCATGTTTTTTGTCAACTGCTGCAACGGTGTCCGCTTCAGGAATTTCTCCACCTCCAGCAGTTGCTGCATTTTATCTAGGAACCACGGGTCAATACCTGTTAACTCGTAGATTTCCTCAACGCTCATCCCCAGCAGCATAGCATGACGCACGGCGAATATTCGCTCAGGGTTCGGTGTCCGTAAATGGGCGCGAATTTGTTCACCGCTAGGTAATTTTTCTTTGGTATCGCAACCCCAACCAGCACGTCCGGTTTCCAAGGAACGCAACGCCTTTTGGAAAGA
>CAZZYE010001338.1:0-2225 GCA_964658145.1 uncultured Stigonema sp. | reverse complement strand
CCCACTCCCCACTCCCCACTCCCCCTCTTCAGCCGAAAATGCAAGCCACACCAGACAAACTTGTGAATTACCAACAGGTTTTAGAAAGCTTAGAATACGTCCTGGCACAATTCCAGCAAAATCAATGTGAAAATTTACAAGTTCACGGACACTATCTCAACCATCAGATGGAATATGCCAAGACCTTTTTCCAACTGATGCAACAGCAGAATTCCTTATTTGCCAACACTGAATCTTCAACAGAAGCGACAGAGATCAAGCCAGTCGTCATAGAAAGCTTAGATCGCAGCATGATGCAGTTTCACGCCCAACAAGGTGAAACTCTACGCATCCATGAACAATATATCCAGCACCAAGTAGAATTCACCAAAAACTTTTTCCAACTCTTACAACAAGAGTATTCCCAGCTGATCGCTGGTGCTGGTGCAGCTCAACCTATAGTGTTTGCTGAGGAGACGATACCTGTAAATAACAATCACAACCGTCTGATTATAGAAACACTCACTCCCCAGCAACCTTTCTCTGAACCTGTAGCCAATATACCTCTTGTAAAACCCCGGCATGCTTCTAAAGCAGTTCAGGAGGAGGTAGCTTCGTTCGATTTTTACAAACCAACCTCCCAATTACAAGCACCTGAAACCCCAGATAGAGCAGTTCAAGAGGAGGAAGAGGAGGTAGCTGATGGCACTTCGTTCGATTCTTCCTCTCCAACTTCCCCTGCTGCCGTAATTCTTGATACTCTAGACACCCCAGTTTCGCAATCTTTACAAAAACCGGACACCTATACAGGTGAACGACCGATCGCCCCTACGAACCCGGCTCTGAATTTCGCTGACTTGGATAAAAACTTGTTAGCTATCACCAGTGAGAAGACCGGCTACCCAGTAGAGATGCTGGATTTGGACATGGATATGGAGGCAGATTTAGGAATTGACTCCATCAAGCGCGTAGAAATCTTGGGGGCGATGCAGGAAATGTACCCCGATTTACCCAAACCTAATGTGGAAGATCTGGGAGAACTACGTACCATCGGTCAAATCGTAAAGTATCTGCAATCCAATGCCTCTAAATCCGTGTCTGTGGAAACAGCTATTTCCCAAGTTCAAAAACACACAGAAAATGATATTGTTTTGCCAACAACATCTGATCTGATCGTAGAAACTGACACGGAGACACCCCTCCCCAACTTGGGTCAAACCTTGTTAGCCATCACCAGTGAGAAGACAGGCTACCCAGTTGAAATGCTAGAACTGGACATGGATATGGAGGCGGACTTAGGGATTGACTCGATCAAACGTGTGGAAATCTTAGGGGCGATGCAGGAGATGTACCCCGATTTGCCCAAACCCAATGTGGAAGATTTAGGAGAACTACGCACTATTGGTCAAATCGTAGAGTATCTCCAAGACTTAGTTGGTGGTGAAAAAAAAAAAGAAAAGCACCAGTCTTGTAACCAGCCTAACCTAAACAACAATACTCTACGCCGTCAAGTCAAACTTAAAACCCTACCTCAACCGGATTTTTCGGATTTCACTTTACCAGAGGGGCACATCGCCTTACTCACCGATGATGGCACCCTCACTACTTCTAAATTGGCGAAATCTTTGATAGAGCAAGGTTGGAAAGTAGTGGTTTTAAGTTTCCCTCCTTCACTCATTCCACAACAAGCACCTTTACCCGCAGAAGTTAGTCGTGTAATGCTTTGTGACCTAAGCGAGGAGCATCTACAACAACAATTGGCTGCGATCGCCACTCATTATGGTTCAATAGGTGCTTTCATCCATCTCAACCCTGTATTTGAGGTCAGTCATAACGGTAAAATTCCCTATCTTGAAGAAGAGAAAACACTGATTAAGCATGTCTTTTTCATGGCGAAACATCTGAAACAATCCCTCAATCAAGCGGCGCGTCATGGACGCAGTTGTTTCTGCACTGTCGTTCGTCTCGATGGAGCCTTTGGTCTAGGACAATATATCAACTTTGGTCCCATCAGCGCTGGTTTATTCGGATTGACGAAGACTCTTAACTGGGAATGGCAACAAGTATTTTGTCGGGCGATCGACCTAAGTCCCGCGATTGATGCCGAAGAATCAGCACATAGTATCGTTGCTGAGCTACACGATCCCAATCGTTATATCACTGAAGTTGCTTACGGCTCACAGGGACGAGTTACACTCATCAGCACCCACGAGTAGGAGCAAGAATTAAAAATTAAAAATTAAAAA
>CAZZYE010001337.1:483-2229 GCA_964658145.1 uncultured Stigonema sp. | reverse complement strand
CCCACTCCCTACTCCCTACTCCATATTCCCTACAATGACTATATGAGAGCATGTTTTTTTAAAAGTTGCTAGAAATTTAAAATAGTATGAGTAAATTCGTATTTGTTACCGGTGGCGTAGTTTCCAGTATTGGCAAGGGAATTGTTGCTGCAAGTCTAGGGCGGTTGCTGAAGTCGCGGGATTATTCGGTGTCGATTCTCAAACTCGATCCTTATATTAATGTCGATCCAGGCACAATGAGTCCCTTTCAACATGGCGAGGTGTTCGTTACTCAAGATGGCGCTGAGACAGATTTGGACTTGGGGCATTACGAACGCTTCACCGATACCTCTATGTCACGACTCAACAGCGTGACAACTGGCTCAATTTACCAAGCTGTAATCAATAAAGAACGGCGTGGTGACTATGATGGCGGCACTGTACAGGTGATTCCCCACATTACCAATGAAATTAAAGAGCGGATTATTAGAGTTTCTAAAAATACTACACCTGATGTGGTAATTACAGAAATAGGCGGTACAGTGGGAGATATTGAATCACTGCCGTTTTTAGAAGCAATTCGCCAATTCCGCAAAGAAGTAGGGCGACAAAATGTGCTGTACATGCACGTAACCTTGATACCTTGGATTGCTTCTGCAGGTGAGATGAAAACTAAACCGACGCAGCATTCAGTCAAAGAACTGCGATCAATTGGCATTCAACCTGATATTTTAATTTGTCGCAGCGATCGCCCTCTGGCTGCAGGGTTAAAACAGAAATTGTCAGAATTTTGTGATGTGCCTGTAGCATGCGTCATCACTGCGATTGATGCCAAAAGTATCTATGAAGTACCATTGCTTCTGGAACGGGAAGGACTAGCGGAGCAAACGCTTGATTTGTTAAACATGGACCAACGCCAACCAGATCTGGTGCAGTGGCAAATCTTAGTGGATCGGATGTATAGTCCCAAGCATAACGTGGAAATTGCGATTGTCGGCAAATATGTGCGGTTAAGTGATGCCTATCTTTCAGTGGTAGAAGCACTACGCCATGGGGCGATCGCCATGAGTGGTGAACTACGCTTGCGTTGGGTAAACTCGGAAACGTTGGAAGATGAGGGAATCGAAACCCATCTAGATGGTGTCGATGGCGTGGTGATCCCAGGAGGTTTTGGGAGTCGGGGAGTGAAGGGCAAAATTGCTGCAATTAAATATGCCCGTACTCAGCAAATCCCCTTTTTAGGTTTGTGCTTGGGAATGCAATGTTCCGTGATTGAATGGGCAAGGGACGTGGTGGAATTCAAAGATGCCAACAGTGTCGAATTTGATCCCCACACCGAAAATCCAGTAATTAACCTGTTACCAGAACAGCAGGATATCGTCGATTTAGGCGGTACAATGCGCTTGGGTCTGTATCCTTGTCGCGTTATTCCCAATACTCTTGCTTTCAAACTCTATCAAGATGAAGTCATTTACGAACGACACCGCCATCGGTATGAGTTCAACAACGCCTACCGCAATCTGTTTTTAGAAACTGGTTACGCTATTAGTGGTACTTCTCCAGATGGACGCTTAGTGGAAATGGTTGAATTACCCAACCACCCTTTCTTTATTGCTTGCCAATTTCATCCTGAGTTTCAATCGCGTCCCAGTACACCTCATCCTTTATTTCTCGGTTTCATCCAAGCCGCGATCGCCCGACGTCACTCCTCCCTTGGTATCCAAACACCAGCAGAAGTCTCTTAAATAATGAAAAATTAAAAATTAA
>CAZZYE010001337.1:0-473 GCA_964658145.1 uncultured Stigonema sp. | reverse complement strand
ATTTTTCATTTTTCATTTTTAATTTTTAATTTGGAGGAGATGTTGTGGCGTACTGGGTGAGAATTCGCTATGAGAGAAATGAATATGTAGTGAATTTTGAGCGTGTTAGTGCTTTTTGTTATGAACACAATGGCAGGGTTACGTTTTGGTTACCCGATAGCGCCATTCCAATTGTGATTAACCCACAAAGTAACCAGGAAGATTATCGAAAGATTTTGGAATATATACAACAAGTTACAAATTCGGAATTGGAGAAAGCCTATTGGGTGAAAATTTACTACGAGAGAAATGAATATGTAATTAACCTCAAATGCATCAGCTCATTCTGCCAAGAACCGAACGGTAGGATAACTTTTTGGTTGCCAGATAGTAGTATCCCTATCATCATCAACCCCGTCAGTAATTTAGAGTCTCATCAAAAAGTTGTGCAATACATTCAAAAGGTAACGGGTTATGAATTATGAATTATGAAT
>CAZZYE010001336.1:0-2229 GCA_964658145.1 uncultured Stigonema sp. | reverse complement strand
CGGGGTCTCCCCGCCCCAGATGATGTGGGTCAATTCAATTGAAAACTGCTGTGGCTGTATTTTTCAACCAAGAAAGAGCAGTCAGCGCCTTTATGAGGGCTTACGCAAATAAAATAGCATATGATCGTCAGCACACAGACAAAAAAGCTGACATTAAGGTAATCCGGATTCCTGGTTGGGCGTAGAGGCGATCGCACTAATGGTACGCAATAATTGAAATACAGCCGAATAATAGCTTTTACTCAATATGACTCAGCTATCTCAGCCACGTCGAAGTCGGATATTACCGCAGTCTAGGGTAACACCCGAAGAGCTGCATCGCCGCAAAGTACAACGTCATGAACTGGGTGCGCAATGTCGTGCTATTTTTGAGCGCTTGAGTCCCCAACTAATTGAAAAACATTACAATTGGTTTATCGCCATCGATGCGGACAGCGAAAACTACCTTCTGCACCCGAAACTAGAAAGTTTGCTACAACAAGTTCGCAATCAATATACCAATCCAGATGCCAAGCTTACTATCTTTCGACTTAACGAAACTGGAGCCTGCGGCACAATATGATTTCCGGGAGGTTTGGTGACAATGGAGAGTTGTTTTTTGAAGTTCAACTTATTGCAGCAAATGGAGAAGATTTTTCGGTAGAAGCGCTATTTGATACAGGATTTACAACAGGGTGGCTGGCAATTAATCCTCAAGACCTAGAAGCATTACAGTGGTCAATAATTATACCTAAAATCGAGATGCAGACCGCGTCTAGGGTAGAATATTTTGACTTATATGAAGGTAAAGTCATTATTGATGGCAAAGAGTTGACAATGCCAGTCCATGTGGGAGAGGAACTACCTGACATTTTGATGGGTTCGCTATGGTTGGATATCATGCAGCTGATTGTGAATAAACCAAGAGAGATGTTGACGCTAGAAGTGGTGGAAGTAGATTAACTTGATTACTTGTTAATTGCGCAAAGGAAATTATGCAGCAACAGTTAGGTGGTTAATTAATTCATATATTTTCAGTTTTTGGAAAACCGCATATGTCACAGCCTACATTTTCCCCAGCAGGAGACGAAAATCTCAGAAATTTGAAGACTGAAGTTCCCAAAACTAAGAAAAAAGGCAAGTCACTCCCTCCAAAACTCATCATCAAACTGGGCAAGTTTGTTTGGACGACTATGTGGCACCTGATGATGTCGAAGCTTGCACCCCGCAATCAGTCGGGAGAATACGTTCGTCCCAGCAGTCAGTTCCGGAATTTTGTTGGGACAGAGGAAAGTAATCCCTATCAACCAGCACTGGGGCGCTACGATCTTGTAGTCGGGCTTGGTTGCCCTTGGGCGCACAGAACTCTTGTTGTTCGGGCGCTGAAAGGACTCGAAGAAGCAATATCGGTGACTATCGTGTCTCCTGATCCAATTGCAGGAGGTTGGGTGTTCAACCAGGAACAGGAAGGTTGCCGTTCACTCGCCGATCTGTATGAGTTGGCAGAACCAGGTTACAATGGACGCTCTACAGTTCCAGTATTATGGGACAAACAGACGAAGACCATCGTCAACAACGAGAGTGCAGAAATTATCGTGATGCTGTCACAGTTCAACGAGTTCGCAAAAAATCCCACACTGAATCTCTACCCAGAGGAACTCAAAGAGAAGATTGACTGGTGGAATCAGAAGATTTACACAACTGTGAATAACGGCGTGTATCGTTGTGGCTTTGCTCAAACTCAAGAGGCGTACAATCAAGCCTGCGATCAACTGTTTGCAACTCTAGATGAGATTGAGGCGGCGCTGGGTGCAAGTCGATACCTTTGTGGAGACACTGTTACACTGACAGATGTCCGTCTATTTACAACATTATTCCGCTTTGATACTGTGTACTATGGGCTGTTCAAGTGCAACCGCCGGAGAATTCAGGACTATCAAAACCTGGGAGCCTACCTGCGTGAGTTGTATCAGCTTAGAAGTGTTGCTGACACCTGCGACATAGAAAGTGTAAAGCAGGATTATTATGGTAACCTGTTCCCGCTTAATCCAAGTGGGATCATTCCCAGAGGTCCTGATATGACGTACCTTCAAGAACCACATAATCGCGATAGTATTGGCAATTGACCATTTTTTGAATTCAAAATTAAAAATTAAAAATTAAAAGTTTAAGAAATAATTTTGAATTGCTCACTTGGGTACAGGTTCCCCTGTTTTTAACCATGGAAAACAAAAAAAGCGCAGCATCCTT
>CAZZYE010001335.1:0-2236 GCA_964658145.1 uncultured Stigonema sp. | reverse complement strand
AATGCGTCAAGGGGATTTCCCTGTTGCCTGTTCCCTGTTAAGAGTTCCCTTTTAAAGCAATTTTCACCTAAATGAACCACACCATTTGTAAGGGCGAACGGCCGTTCGCCCCTACGACTGTGGTCTGATTACCTGAAAATTGCTGTAATTAGCATTTGCGTGGGTGAGAAAAGCTAATGTACCCTTGATTCTTGGGCAGACAAACTTTTTCTTGGAATTCGATGTTTGTTTCTATCGATCCAGACTGAAATTTGAGATCAAGTCAAAAGTGGAATAAGCGCCTCGTTCAGCAAGTAAGGTGATGCTTCATGTTACCGAGACAGATTCGGCTCAACAACCGTCGGGAAACTTTCAAAATTTCGCCGCACCCAATCCATCCCGACTTCATTATTGAGCTTGATGTGCTGAGGTGTGTTGGCATAGAGTTTGCCCAAAATGTCAGTGTCCTGCTCAACAACGATCTCAGCAAGCCTTCTGAGATTCCGTTTGAGCAGATGGTGAAAATATATCCTTCAGGGGAAAAATTGCCGCTTCGTTAAACCCATTCCCCAAAAATTTTCTACCCCTCAAGAGTGTTACTGCATGAACCAGCAGATGATATAGTCTACATAACCGAGTTTTGGTTGAATTGTTACTATTTCTTATAGATTTTGATTATCCAGTAACGTCTTTCATTCCTTATTTCTAGTAATCAAACCCCCAAAATGCTTTAATATTTTTAACACCTCATAGAGATTATTTCGGTAGGGCGATCGCGTAGCAAACAAATCCGAAACTCCGTACTGCTTACCCAAAGTTTTGATAAACAAATAGCTGCTACCGTTTGCCACCATACCATATAGCGGTTGCTCTGGTTTTTGATGATCTGCCATGTACCCTAGCGTCTGGGAAACTGCCAACTCTAAATCAAACGTTGTCTTTTTGGACTCAATCAAAACAATCCAAAGCCTATCAAGTAATACCAACGCATCAATCCGTCCACGCAAAATTTCATCATTGTTACCAAGTGCCTCAATCTCCACCGGGAATTCTGCCCTAAATTTGTAAGGAGCTTGATAAAAACCAGCAAGCTCCAGTAACGGAGAAAGCACGACCATTTTAATTGTTTCCTCCAAAAGAATGCCATCAGAAATTTGGTAAAGGTAATTTCGTCGCACCTGATCAAGCCGTGCTTGCTCTAACTCACTTAATAATGGTAATTCATCCATCCATTCTGTAAAAAACTGCCTATCCTCAGCTAGTGTTAGACCGAGCTTCACCTCGACTTGTCTAAAGGTGGTGATATCTTCTGAAATTGCTAAAATCTTAGTCATCGCAAGTTATGTGAATAATTTTGCCATCAGCGTAGCGCAGTTTCAGCTTCAATTTTCGGCATCGGTAGGCGAATCTTAAGGGTTGCCTCGATAAACACTTGACTTTCAAGACGACGGTATGTAAGCGCACGTGGCGATCGCCCCTACTGTGTCAGTAATTCGGGGAGTAGAGCGATACAAAGGAGAACTCAAAATACCAACAATTTCGGAACCAGCCCAGATTAATGTTAAAATAATGGGCTTGTCAAACCGTTGAGAAAGACGATCCAATGTTTAAATTTTGTTTCTCAGTGTTGACACTGTTTCTGTTTGCCTCTCCCCTCCGAGCTGCGTCCGCATTTGTTTTCTGTACACCACCGCAAGGTGAAGAAAGAGCGCATTGCCTGCGACCTAGTCCGTGACA
The DNA here is from genome assembly GCA_964658145.1 of uncultured Stigonema sp. Lineage (GTDB taxonomy): Bacteria > Cyanobacteriota > Cyanobacteriia > Cyanobacteriales > Nostocaceae > Stigonema. The sequence continues at coordinate 520 of CAZZYE010001335.1, read as the reverse complement.
AGCAGGTGCTACTTGTGACATTATACTTTTGAATCAAATTAACATATTATATATGCAACTACAGATTGCTGAGGTAAACTGGCAAGCAAGATAATGCAAATATTACCAGAGTGGCTTTAGGGTCTGGGTAGCACTCACCATGGAACACTGGGAATTTCTGATACAAAAACAGGGTGATCGATATTGGCGTCCCTTGGAATCGCCAAATGTAGAAATTATGGAAGGTAAGTATAGAGTTGTGGCTCGTTCTAACCACGCCAATTTAGATGTGGACTTGCGGGTGATTCACGAATCAACTCTGGAAGTTCCATCAAAGCGGCGAATTCAGAAGCGATCGCGTCGCACTAACATATCAGGCTTAATGGCGGTAATACCTTTTACCTACCTCAAGCCGGGAATTTGGGAGTTGCAATGCTCCGGTGATTTGATGTCGGATATTCTTGGTACATCCTGGCAATACAGTGTTTATTTGCAAGTCTTGCCCATCTTAGGTTCAAAAGATGAGGGAGATGAGGGAGAT
>CAZZYE010001334.1:0-2241 GCA_964658145.1 uncultured Stigonema sp. | reverse complement strand
AACTATGCCTCAGTACCTCTTCTATTGAACCGCAGCGCTTGAACAATTGGGTCAGTTTATGGGCTGGTGTTTCTCGCTTCTCTAGAAGAACGAAAAGCGGCGTTAACAAATTAGCATCTTGGTCGGCGCTAAGTGCCACCTTAGCAGCTTGCAAAACCTTGGTCGCGTTATTAAAAATATCTTCGTTGTCAAACCCAAATTGTGCAGAAATTTGGTGACAAGCTGCGTGGGGTATAGTTGCTCTACCAAGCAAGGATTCGTCTAAAACAAGACCTTTCAACAAAGCAAGCAAGCTAGCATAGATAGAAAAATCATCACAACTATCAAAAGCTTTAAATTCAATGCGACCTACTTCCGCTGGGATGCGTGCTGTTTTTGTCAGCGAAGGTACACTATTAATAAGTTGTTCCGGTTTCTCAACAAAAACTCTTGCTGCTGGTCTTTTTCCTGTTCTGATGAACGTTCTTACTGACAGCCCTTGCCACAAAGCGCCTTGATAAAACGGAGAACTATAACTAAAAGGAACAATGTAGGGACTGTAATAAGTCAACTTAGAGCCTATATCAATCACCTGTTCAGAAGACAAGCCAGCCAACGAAATATTTAAATCTGGACCATAGGTAAGCATGGCGATGGTGGCTGTTTGATCTTCAGGAGAAACTTGTCGCAGCTTTAGTTCATAATTAGTTAATGGTGGTTGAGGCTCAAAAATAGTCTCGTATGGATTAAAACTGATCAAGACTGGTGAAAAGCCAAAGGTACTAGCCACTTCACACAGCAAGTGAAAACTTTCTGATAATTCAGTAATAGTACTTTGGATGTCAGAGTGTATGGTTGTTCTGATCTCAATGCCTTTAGGAAGGCATTCAATCACCTTTTCGTCATCCGCAAATCGTTCAAATCCCTCAATATACCATCTCTTCTCCTTGATGCCAGCGTCCCCGACGCGCAGTTGAGAATAGTCGTTGGGGTATAGGGGTAGCTGAGCGATAATTTGAGCGAAATCAGCAAATTCTGTTCGGGAAAAATCAGCAAATTTCCCTTCACTATTTAGGAAAGCAACTTCATGTTCAATGCCAAAATAAAACATTATTTAAACTTTAAATTAGTCTTTAAGTATGTGTGTGAGCAGAAAAGTAGAGTTTGGGGTTGTGTTGCAGAAACGTTTTGTCCTCAATTACCACTTCACACCAAAGAAAACTCGTTCATAGATCAATACGGTTTAGTTAGATCTGAACGGTAGGAATTTCCGACTTGTAGAGACGCGAAATTTCGCGTCTCTACACAGGTTGACGGTTGGCAAATTCTCTTAAATGAACCGTATTGGTTCATGGATAACTTTCTATTTGCGTGTTAATCGCCAAGTTGGGAAACTGAATTTATATTACCTGTGCCAGTGGGGTCTTGACTACCGTAATTAACGAATTTAAAAAGAACTTAAGAAGGCAAACTCCGATTTGACATTCCACTGCTTGCCATCATGCAGCAGTAGCGTCAAGTGAGAAGCAGTGAATTCAAACTGTAACTCCCGCTGTTCAAATTCTGACCAAGCAGCTTTAAAGTTCTGCTGTGTTAAGTCCTTAAATGCAACCGTCATGTGGGGAGCAAAAGGGCGGGTTTTAGAAACCTTATCAACAATTAAGAGCTTGTTTTCCAGATATGCCATTAAATCGGCTTGCATTAGCAGCAGTTCTGGGCTTCTAACTACATTAATATAGATAACGCGCTTGGGAAAGGCTCCATAGCCGCTGAGGGTTACGGATACTGACTCTCGACCACTAGCAAAATCCCTGAGACATTCTTCTAGCAGGGGTAGTTTTGCATCCACCCATTCAAAAGGCGGTTGTAGGGTAATGTGGGGTGGAGAGTTTTGAGCGCCGCGACTAGCATAGCGATCGCCAAAGTGCTGCTTGATCTGGTTGGCGTAGTCTTGAATTTCCGGCGGCGGTAAGAGGGCGATAAAAAAACGACTCATACCATTTTAAATTTTGAATTTTGAACCGCACCCTCGACGCTGCTAATTATCTATTATATCAGCGTTAATCACCATGGCGAATTGTGGCGGAATAACAGGAAGAGACGTGCCGCCGAAACGTCTGTACAGCATCGGCGGCACGTCTGTACGGGAGTCAGGAGTCAGTCCCTATGAACTGCCTACACCGCTCCTGCATGAAAATGTGCTTTCTCTCTCTACTCCCCACTCCCTATTTACAAGTCAGGAATAGAAAGTTTACTCATAAC
>CAZZYE010001333.1:0-2242 GCA_964658145.1 uncultured Stigonema sp. | reverse complement strand
TTATTCGCGAGATTGAATCGCGAATAATGTTTTTTTTCCAAATTGGGATGCTCCCAATGAAAAGAGTACAAAAGGTGAAATTCTTCAAGCCTACGAAGAATTAACTAAGGAAAAAGCAACGCTGAAATCACAACTTGAGCAACAAGCAAAAGAAAACAATTCTGCGACAAAAGACCAGCAAAAACCAACTATTAATCAACATTATACCGTGCAACAAAAGATGAATTATACGATTACCAGCTTATCGAAAATTCAACTAGGCTTTGGTAGTGCTGCTAGTGAATTGTCGGAACAACTAAGCACACAAGCATATAACTTAGCAGAAATCAGGCAAGCTGTAGAAAATGAAGTTCAACAATTAAAACAACTGCATAATTTGGAAATAGTAGAAGATACATTAGATCCTCTGATCAAAGCATATGAAGATAACTCCAAGGCTTATCAAGAAGAGTTTAGACAGCGAGATGAAGCATTATCACAAGAAACTTACAATCAAAGGAATGCTTGGCAAAAAGAGGAAGAGGAACATAAAACAACTATAAAAGAAAGAAATGAAACCATCAATAAAACTCGCCAACGGGATGTAGCAAACTATAAGTATGATTTAGAACTCCGGCGCAAACTGGAGACAGATGAATACGAACAACAGCAAAAAAGGCTATATAAACAACTGGAAGAATTTCGACAAGAAATAGAAAAACAGTGGGCTGAACGTGAGAAAGTAATTTCTGAGCAAGAAAAACAATTTGAAGAATCTAAAGCTAAGGTAGAGGCATTTCCTAAAGAAAAAGAAGCAGCTATCAAGAAAGCTACAGAAGAAGGCAAAGGTATCGCCTACTATCAGGCAAAGGTAAAATCAGATTTATTGGCTAAGGAAGTAGAAGGGCAAAAGCGTTTCTATGAACAGAGACTGCTATCTCTAGAACAGACGATCGGCAATCAAGAAGTGCGTATTCAAAACCTATCTAAACAACTTGAATCTGCCCTTAAACAAGTTCAGGATCTAGCAGTTAAAGCTATTGAAGGAACTGCAAATGTGAATTCATACCAAGCAGTCAAAGAAATAGCATTAGAGCAAGCTAAAAGTCAGGTGAAAAACAAATAATATCATGTCCGTCTAATCACCCATAATAAGATAACCCCACCCCGCTTGTGGCTAACGCCAAAGCGCCCCTCCCCGCAGGAGGGGGGTGGTGTATAATTTCCACGGGAATTATGGCTAATCAAACGGACATGATATATAGCGGTTTGCGATTCAATGAGGTAGACGGCGCTAGCTTACTTTTCGGGTTGTACCACTTGCAAAAATTACAGAGATGCAATGGAGTTCATTCTCATTCCCTATCCACCAATCGCTGTTTAAGTTATTGACATATGAATCCGGATGTAGAGACGTAGCACTGCTACGTCTCTAAAAGGATTTTGGTCCGCACGTAAAATCATTTTCATAGATGGAATCAGCAACGCCAGTATGAAAATTCCCCAAATTAAACCCCACTTCCGCGTCGAGATAGTTGAACCCAAAACTGTAATAACTGATTGTGATAAAATCTCCTATAACCTCAGGTAAGTTGCGATCGCCTACCCACACAGTCTTCTTTCACCCCAGAAGCGGTCAGACCCAGCGAATTCGCCACGTCTCGATAACAGGACACCAACCAACAAGTACAACAGGTCGAAAAACGCTCATAGAAAAGCAAAACCTAATGCCCCAAGACTCCCCGTCTATCCCTCCCCTTGCAGTCTTCTCTAAATTGTGAGTCCTAGACAAGTTAGGCTCTATTGCTACCAGTGTCGCCGTCGTCTTTCCCTGTCTGCTTTTCAGATGGAACGTTGGGAGGGCTTAAATTACAGAATTTGCGAGAATTGTTTTAAGAAGTTGGGAGCCACAACGATGAATTTACAAATAGAGAACTCAATTTTTGAAACAGAACTGAAAGTTAAACAAGCCCTGCAAAAACGAGAAGGCGGCAAGACGGAATATGAAACATTAGTCGGTTTTGCTGACCTCGTGACAGATGAGTATGTGATTGAAATCAAGCACGTCTCGGACTGGAAAGAAGGATTAAAAGTCCTGGCTTATCAAGATCAACTCCCCACTCGCAAACCCAGAATTCACTTGTTTGGCGGACATTCTCAGCCGTTTCGGGAGTTAGTTGAAAAAACCTTAACTAAGCTGGGAGTCACCGTCACCTGGGAAGAAGAAGCCGGAACCTAACCCTCTGCAATCCCACGCCCATAC
>CAZZYE010001332.1:0-2242 GCA_964658145.1 uncultured Stigonema sp. | reverse complement strand
CCCCATTGCCCATTACTGATCAGAAGATGGTTTTTGAAAGACCAAGTAGATGTAGTAAGTCGCCATCGGGATGATGGTGGCGGCAATTAAAAGTCCGATGACCCAGGCAGTGGCATTGCCTTTATTGGTTTCTTCTGCCTTCTTAAAAGTGCGTCCTACCTGCACATTTTCAATGATTTGGGGAGGTCCTGGATCGGGTTGACCTGATAAAACGGCGACAATGCGATCGCTCGCATCTAGAAATGCCTGATTATATTTGTTACCATCTCGCAACGGTGCCTGCACGGTTTCCGAAGCTATACTTTTAGCGATTTCGTCTGGCATTAAAGACTTTACTTTCTCACCAATAATCATGTTGCTACCGTTGGTAACGGTGTCAATCATTAATATGGTTTGATTTGCCTGCGCTTCTTTTGTCGGGAACCATTTTTCAAACAATTCTTTGGTAAAGCTTTCTGGTGTTTCTCCGTAGTCAAGTCGGCGAACAGTAACAATTCTGACTTCGTTACCGGTTTGCTTTGCCAAGTCCTCGAAGGCGGTGCTAATCTTAGCTTCATTTAGGCGGCTGATAACTTCACTTTGATCCACAACCCAAGTGCTTGGCAGGCGTGCAATGTTGGGCATTTGATACACACCTGTTGCCATTCCGGGTGGAACAAACAACGAAAAAGCTATAGTTATCGTCACTAACGCCAGCAATAGCCATTGAAAGTATTTTTTCCAGTTAAATTCTTGATTGAGGAGCAGTTTCATCGGACTTCCCAAAAGACAGACTTTTACCAAAAATACTATATATATAATGTCAAAGTCTTGCTTTTTGCTTGGGATTGAAGCTCACGCCAAGACTCGCAACGGTGAAAGTACGTGTTTAGTGCGGATTCCTTGATCTGTAACACCCACAATTAAATTATCCGTTATATCCGTTATCTTACATCTTGCACCACTGCCAAAAACCGGGTTTGTTGCGAATCAGTAAAGCTAAGACCCTTGATTTTTCGTTCACAAACCCGGTTTCTCTCACCTTGTTGAGAATGGTGCAAGATATCAGGTTATGTCATCCGTTGCCACGCCATTGAATCTACGGTAATTTGATAAACTTGTAAGATTGTATAAAAAGTAATTTTCCACAATTTCCCTTAAAAAGCAAGTGCCATTCTGATATGTCAAAAAAGCTACAAGTCGTGTCCTATCTAGCTCCCAATTGGTTAGAGTTCTATAAAGCAGTTTTGATTTATCTAAGTCGTGTGTTGGGGGTGGAAACGCAAATCATTCAGGGTGAATGCGATCCCCTAGATGACTCGATGCTATTGCAAGACCAATTAGACTTGGCATTTATTTGTGGATTACCGCTGATTCGATATTGTCAAGTTGTGCCTAACCAGTTGCAGACCTTGGTAGCTCCAGTCATGCAGGCATCACGTTATCAAAACCTTCCCATTTACTTTTCAGATGTGATTGTGAATGCTGCTAGTAAGAAGGCAAGTTTTGAAGATTTGGTGGGTACAACACTCTGCTACAACGACCTTGGCTCTAACAGTGGCTATAATCTGTTGCGCCATCGATTGATGCAAGGCGGATATCCCAAAAACTTTTTTGGTCAGGTAATACAATCAGGATCTCACCAGCGTTCGATTCGGTGGGTAGCTGAGGGGCTGGTGGACTGTGCAGCAATTGACAGCGTGGTATTAGAGCAAGAACTACGCAACTTTCCCGATTTGTCCTCTCATCTGCGAGTCGTAGAGGTTCTTGGACCATCGCCCATGCCACCCTTAGTGGTAGCCCAGCATCTTGGGAAATCCCTGATCGATCAACTTCAGTTGACCTTACTTCACCCAGATGCACAACTACAAGCTGCGATGTCACAAGTGGGAGTTCAGCGTTTTGCAGCAGTGGAGTTGCAAGAATACAACTCACTCCCTCACATCTACGATACTGCTTTCCAGGCGGGATATGGGGCAATCAGCTAGAGAGTTCATAAGTAGGTCATACCTACTACGTAAGTTTGTGTAAAATAACCTTGTCGTCTTGTAGTCGCGTTTGAATGTGCGATAAGTAAAAATACTAAGTAATTAAATTGCGAATGTTGTGGTACAATTACTGAGACTGGATGGAAATTGCCCAAAATATGATAAATTCATGACATAAGACTCAATTACAACAGTCACGCCCCCTTCGGGGAAATTCAAAAGTCAAAAGTCAAAAGTCAAAATTAGAGCAAGATAAATAAATACATTCGCATGTA
>CAZZYE010001331.1:0-2243 GCA_964658145.1 uncultured Stigonema sp. | reverse complement strand
TTCCCCCCTTTTTAAGGGGGGCTAGGGGGGATCAAAGCCTTAACTGAACCGTATTTGCTCAAGATGTTGATTTTGTCAAGCGACAAATTCAGTCTTTACTGGCAGAAGTTAAAGAACTTGTCGGGGGTGTGCCAAAGACAGTTGAGCAAGAATTACTTGGTAAAATAGGCACCGCTGAAGGTCAGGTTTTAGCCCCGATCCAAACACAAGTACACTTTGCATCAAGGCAGATTACAAATAAACTTGATGATGTGAAAAATTTGCTTTCCCAAGATATCGACCCTTCTAAGGAATCCTCAGTCCTTGGCTGCGTCCTGAAAACTATCAAAAATTTATTAGACCCCAAGCGTCAAGACTCGGTGCAAGGAGTGTTTACAGCAGCACTTAAAGATGTGACGGCTGAAAATGGTACTCTAGCGAAAGCTGTTAAAACTGCTGTTTTAGAATCCGTCAAACCTTTAGCAGATGAAGTAGACCAACTCGCCAAAGAAATTCGAGCAAAAGAAGCTGTGGAAGCAGCGCTTCTAAAAACAATTGCCAAAGGCATTTCTTACGAAGAACAAGTTGTAAAAGAATTACAGTTATGGTCGAAGTCCATTGGTGCAGAAGTTCATCATGTCGGTAAGGACAATCAACCAGGTGATATTCTCATCAAGCTGACTCCCACATCCATTGCTGGAACTGAAATAACGATAGTCATTGAGGCGAGAGATAGAGATTCCGATGCTTGGGGACGCAAGCGCATTTCTGACCATCTTACCAAAGCGATGAATCTGCGGCGGGCAAATGCTGCAATCTTTTTAAGTCGTTCTTCAGTTGGGTTGGCGCAGGATCTTGGTGAAATGGGTGAAGGCGTTTGCGATCGCGGTTATTGGGTAGCAACCACGCATCAGCATCTCAACCTTGCCATCCGGTTTTTACTCGTACAGCAACGACTGATAGTACAACGCGCATCTGAACCGGAATTAGACGCGATCGCCGTCCAAGATCAGCTGCAACGTATTCGTACTACCTTGAAGCACATTACAACCATCAACAGACACTTGACAGATGTACGCAAGAGTACTAATTCTATTGAAACAGAAGCAGAAATTCTCAAACAAGAAATTCGGAGTGCGCTTGAGTCGATAGAGAACGCTATTTGCAGATAAGCGATGTCTAATACCAATTTCCTTAAATAACGCGACACAGGTCGTAGGGGCGCGGCAAAGGCTTTGCCCCTACAAGGTATTCATTGTGTAGGGGCGGGGGAACCCCGCCCTTACAGAAGTGGGGCAACCCTATTTTCACATTCTCTTACTCTTTTTTCTCTGTGTTCTCTGCGTCTCTGTGGTTCAATAAATTTTCTCGCAATTTTTTAGCTAAATCGCCATCACTTACTCAAATAGTAATGCCATAATAACCGCGTGGCTACCCCTCTCCAAGGTCGCCAAATCTGGGCAATCACTTCAAGTTCCTTTGGCGAGGGTCGATATTCTAACCGTTTAACCTTCTGTACTGCTATTGCTAGAGCCAAATCTCCTTTCGGCAAACTATCTGGTCGCCTCATTGCCATCAGTAAATATATGTCAACTGTCCAATCTCCGATACCTTTAATCTTTTTTAAAACAGAGCGTACATCCTCGTCATCCATCTTATCTAAGGTAGCTAAATTAATCTGTCCTGCAATAATTGACTGTGCTAGTAAGCGTCCATAAAGAGCTTTTTGCCGACTAAATCCAATTCTTTTAATTTCTGGATCATCAAGTTTGAGAAATAGTTCTGGAGTGATTGGTGATATAGTTTCTTGAAGACGAGCAAAAACTGCTTTAGCGGATGCTAAAGAGACTTGTTGTTCCAAAATTATCTGGATAAGCGTTGCAAAGCCCGGTTCACGAACCCAAAAGGGTGGTGAACCCAGATCTGCTAGAATGTCAACTAGGTCAGGATCTTGCACTGCAAGAACGCCCAAAGCTTCAGCAAAGCTTGTCTCAGTCAATAAATCTGGCACTGCCATCAGTAATACTAGTTCATTAATACTATTCACGCTCAAAGTAAATTCGGTTTGGCGATCGCTGAAGAGGGGACACCTGCTTATACTTTGTGCTGCCCTCAATTGAGATCGTAGCGATTAGGTGCCGACAGCTGAATCAGTTCAGAAAAACGTGAATACTTGACCGCATCCGTAGGGGGAAATTCCGCCGACACTGCAAGTAACCCAATTTTTATATCCTGGAAATAAATCACACCGCCAATACGTCCTT
>CAZZYE010001330.1:0-2245 GCA_964658145.1 uncultured Stigonema sp. | reverse complement strand
CAACCAACAACTAACAACTAACAAATTTAAAATTACCTATTGACAAACAAAGAAAAGTCTGAAATACTAATATTCAATAGAAAGTTGCGGGTATAGCTCAGTGGTAGAGCGTCACCTTGCCAAGGTGAATGTCGCGCGTTCGAATCGCGTTACCCGCTTAGTAAGCAAATAAATAGCATAGTGTAGAGACGCGAAATTTCGCGTCTCTACACTAGTTTTGGATGAGGTGTACTACACTTGATTAAAGGCAACCAAAGAAAGGGTCAACAACCGCTCTGAAGAGACGGGGCTTAGAGTAGTTCTCAGAGTTCCTTATCTAATGCCTTATTCGGGGACGACGGATAAATTCGCTCATGTCGTGTTTCCTTCCTTGCTGCTGCAGATCAACATGCTCAAGTAATAAGATCGGTTGTGCAATCTAAAAAAGCCGAAAAAATTGACTTCAATAGAGAATATACCTGTCCCTGTCGGCGGAAGGGGCAGTTAATTCCGATTACACTGACAGAAGCATTTGGTTGCGATCGCTGTCAGCAGATATTTGTGGTGGAAGATAACGGTTATGTACTAGAGCAGCTTTCCACCACTTACCCCTACAAAAGAGCTTGGCGCTGGACGGGAAATACTTGGCACGTTGTCCAGCCTCGGTTAGGAGAAAGCTATTTGCCAGTAGCGCTTGTGATTATTTTCGTGCTAGTCGTTATATGGTTACCAATAGCACTGCGATTGGCAAGTGGTTCCAACACTATTGTTTTGGCAATAGTAGCGGTGCTGTTGGCTATCCTGCCAGCACTCATGCTCTGGCTTACCTACAGACGTTGACTCAATGACAGTGGATGCTTTTGACGATCGCCCGGAACTAATTACTAGCGCCAAACGCGCTAATCAAGCTTCCCTAAAGTTGGGGAGCACAAAGGGAGTAGACCGCAGTCGCGCTGTGTTGAAAATGGCACAGGTGCTAAAACGCTCATTCGACGACATTCTAGAGGCAAACACCTTGGATCTAGAAGCCAGTCGGGAAATGGCAGTGCCAGAATTAATTTTGGATTGGCTAAAGCTGACGCCAAAACGTTTGGAAACGACCGTAGACATTCTGCAACGAATCGGGGAGTTATCAGATCCGCTGCGACGAGTCAGACACGCTGACTATCAGCTAGAAGACTCTCAAACTTACTCTCAGCTAATGCCTTTGGGAGTGATTGCTTTTATTTATGAGGCGTTTCCAGAGTTAGCAGCGATCGCAGCGGGTTTATGTATGAAAACAGGCAATAGTCTAATTCTTAAAGGCAGTACAGAAGCCAGCCATTCTAACGCGGCGATTGGTAGCGCACTGCAAACTGCAATTGTTGAAGTTGGTTTGCCAGTAGGTTGTATAGAGTTGACTACGGCAGAACATGGAACTTCTATTCGGGATTTAGTCACCCAGGATCAGTACGTGAACTTAGTCATTCCCTACGGGCGTTCTAGCTTAGTACAACAGGTAGTGCGACAATCAACTGCTCCGGTCTTAAGATCGGCAATGGGCAACTGTTACCTCTACTGGTCAGCAAATGGCAGTTTGGAGATGGTGCGCTGGATGATTATAGATAGTCATCAAAGCGAACCAGATCCAGTGAACGCGATTGAAAAAGTACTAATTCATCGGCAAGCTTTGCCTTCGTCCTTATCAGTTTTGTGGAACAGCTTAAAGGAAAAGGGCTTTGAAATTAGAGGGGATGCGGAACTGGCAGAAGCCTTTCCGCAGTTGCGACTAGCTAAGGACGGTGAGTGGGAAAGCGCTTATTTAACCAAGACAGTAGCTTTTAAACTGGTGGATAGTTTAGAGGCAGCGATCGCCTGGATTAATCAACACAGCAGCGGTCATGCTGACTGCATTGTGACTGAATCTTATCAGGAAAGTCGGCAGTTTGCCTTAGGAGTTAACAGCGCTTCTAGCTACATCAACGCTTCCCCGCGTTTTTCTCGCCAACTATCCCGGGGAGATTCAGTATTTCTAGGTATGTCTAACCAAAAAGGTCATCGACGTGGATTAATTAGCTTAGAAAGCTTGACTACTGTTAAGCATATTGTTCAGGGGAATGGGAGATTTTAATTCTTATACTCTCTCGTCCTACAATTGGGTGTATTTTATTCAAACGAGAACCGCTATCAATACTGCTCGGAAAGAGCGAAAATAAGAAACCCGGTTTCTCGAACAATACCTTGTCCTAAGGGACAGGCTTCGCCAACGCCAATTTCTGAAAAGCCC
>CAZZYE010001329.1:0-2256 GCA_964658145.1 uncultured Stigonema sp. | reverse complement strand
TGGTTTTTGCAATTGTTGAGAAAGATCCGGGTAATGGATAGCTTAAAAAGGGGGGTTGGGGGGATCTTCAGGCAGTAGACGTCACTAACTGAACCGTATTGTCTAATAAATACCATTTCTCTATGAAGATCAAGCTTGCTCTTCAGTCCGCGCAGGCGGTGAGTCTAGCCCCTACGGCGGGAAACCCGCCTGCAGGATCTGGCGAACCCGAAGGGACTTTGTTCCTATATCTCCACCCTTCCTAGGTGAGGTTTCATTCAGCTATTCTTTGCATTCATATTTCTGCTTGATACGTTTCACACATGATTGGAATTCTGCACCAATGCTTGGGTTAATCATTGCTACATAATTTGCATATCCGGTAATTGCGGCAATTAAATTAGTTGAATTACCCCATTTTTTGCCTGACAAGCCTTCTTGTTCGATTTGATATAAAGTTGCGCGAAAGGCTTTTAATGTCTTTTTAGATATATTTAATTGCGTGTTTACAACAATACCTGTTACTTCCTGTTGCACGGATTTGCCTGAAATCTTGGTTTTATTAGGATTAACAGTGAAACCTTCACTAGTAATAATTAATTTACTGTCTTTAATCAAATAACATATTTTGCGCGATGCATCCCCAGAACCAGAAAATGTTAAGTCATCAGCGTACCGCGTATAACAAAACCCAAGATTTTCAGCCATTGTAGCAAGACGACTATCGAGATGACGGCAAATTAGATTTGAAATAGCAGGACTTGCAGGCGAACCTTGAGGTAAGTGGCGGTTTCCTGAAGCTATATAGTTAATTTTTCCGTCACTTTCTATTTCCTCTATTTCAGCAGCAGTACAAATCAAGCCGAAAATCGTCGCTGCAGTTTCCGAATAACCAAACCCGCGAAATAATTCTTTGACGCGGTTGTAGAAAATTGACTGGAAAAAGTTCTGTAAATCAATTTTGACTATTACATCTGCACCAACATGAGGAAGAGCGTTAGTGACTATCGAACGGTTTTTACAAAACCCATGTGCTGCATTGTGAACTTCTAACTTTTCTAAAATATTCTCTAAAATCCACCTTTGAGCAGACATAAGATTGGGCATTGGTGCAGAAATAATTCTTTCTTCACCTGTCTTTTTTGATATTTTGAAGCGGGTGTAATGTGTAATTGTGGATGTAGGACGGTTAAATGACAAAAATCGCAGTTTTCCCAGGCTTATTCCCATTGCAAAGGCTATTTCTTCAGCAGTGTTACATTCAGCTAAACCATGCGATTGTAACCTTTCTGAATTACCCTCAGTAGTGAGTGAGGTAGTGGGTAGATTTATGCTGCACATAATATAAAAGATTTTTTTACTCTGCCAGTGCAGGTGTTTACAGTTCAGGTGCGGGCACTCGCTTCTCCAAAACTGGATTAAGAGTGCTGCAACTCTTCAATAGACTACCGTTGGGCAATCCAAAAAAAAGAAAACAGCCCTCAAATATGCCGTTCGGCTTGCCAATCCAGAATCCCGGTAGAGAAACCGGATCTGGAAAACGAAGGACATACTCAAGTTAGGGAGAAATGCAGTTGCGCTAGCTTCTTTACTGTTACAAAACACCTGCATGACAGAGTTTGAAAGATGGGATTTCTCCCGTACCATAATTGGCTACCGAGTAAGGGTAGTTTCTTTTGACCCGGACAGGGTTTGGGGAAAGTATAGGAATCGAACCTACAACCAATCGATTATGAGTCGATCGCTCTACCAGTGAGCTAACTTTCTGGGAGTATAATGCAGGACTCGAACCTGCGACACATCGATTATGAGTCGATTGCTCTACCAACTGAGCTAATCACACATATAGCTTAAAGTACTCAGCGACATACGCTCATACCAGAGGTTGGCGCACCAATCAGGCATATAGAACCTGAACTATAGCTTTGTAACTTTGTTACTATCCCGCTCCAAATATAGCACAGGGGAAAAATTAGCAACCGTTCACAGCAAAGAGGGGGAGTAAGTTATGTTATGGACTGATTAAGTGTTGTTCAGACTTACGGTATTTGGCAATTAATCTGCGCCGTTTGAGCGGTGGATAACCTAGGATGATTGCTAGTGGTAATCCGGTTCCAGCCAGTGCTAACTGAATGAATGGATGCACAAATCCGACTGTGAAACCAATTCCCACACTAGCTCCCACTCCTGCTATAAGAAGCATCAGCAGAGCAGTAAAGCTTGTACTGAATCCTCTGTACACACAATTGCCACCCACAGCCCCAGCCACAGCCCCAA
>CAZZYE010001328.1:0-2258 GCA_964658145.1 uncultured Stigonema sp. | reverse complement strand
ATGCGGTCCGGGGAGACAAAGCACAGCTTTGGCGGGGTGGGGTGGGATGTTCTGGGAATTATAAGTGATTTACCGGACATGATATGACTCCTGACTCCTGACTCCTTCTTCATAAATTTTCTAAACTGTGTAAAACTTCCGCTGCTGACTGGTATCGCTTTTGAAAGTCAAAGTACACCATTTTGTCTAAGATTGCAGCAAATTCTTCCGTAGTTTCTGCAAGATGTCGCCAAACTAGTGCCGTTGTCGAGTCTCGTTCGAGGTTTGTCGTAGGTGTCCCAGTTAAGGCTTGGATAGCAATCATTCCTAAAGCATAGATATCGCTATTTAACCTTGGCTGTCCCATAAATTGCTCAGGAGATGCATAACCCACAGTACCCACGGCTATTGTGGGGTTCTCCTGTTGCTGCTGAGGCTGAATTTGTTTAACAGCGCCAAAGTCAATTAAAAATATTTGTTCATCTTTTTGCCGCCGCATCAAGTTGCTAGGTTTTAGATCTCGATGGATCACACCACGACTATGAACAAACACGAGTATGTGCAAAACATCCTTGAGGAAATCTACGATTTGAGCCTGCGAAAAGCGGTTACGAGAAGCAAGTTCTACCTGTAGAGAATGCCCTTTAATATACTCTTGCACAAGGTAGAATTGCTGATTTTCTTCAAAATAAGCCATTAATTGTGGAATCTGAACGTGCTCACCTAAAAGCTCTAAAATTTCTGCTTCAGTTTTAAATAGACGCCTAGCGACCTCTAAAAATACATCATCTTTGCGAGCTGGTTGCAAGTGCTTAACCACACATAGAGGGTTCCCAGGGCGATGAGTATCTTCAGCTAGATAAGTATAACTAAATCCCCCAGAACCCAGCATTGCAGTGACTCTGTAGCGTTTGTTCAGGAGTTTTTTTGTTTGTAAGCCATCATAAATTCCTGTCGGTGCCTGCGTAGCGTTACTCCCACCTTCCCTTAAAAGCGCTTGCAATAAGGAGATGGTTTCCTTTTGCTGTTGAATCTGAAGCGTTATTTTGTTTTGCTGTTGCTTGTTGTGGAATGCCGTGTAGGCAAAAACACCCCCTTCCGCTACAATAAACCCTAACACCGGAGCTGCCAACGGTATCCACCCTGCTTGAATAAAGATGACAAAGCAGCTTAAGAGCAATGTTACTAAGGCGGCGCAGGTTGACAGTCCTAACCGGAGTGGATGCTGAATGCGCCATGCCAGAATTCCACCAGCCAAAGTCCAACCCCATATCCAGAGGATTTCTCCCCACTCAGGCAAAAACCAAAATAGAGGTCGTCTGTCTGAAACTGCATCCAGAATCTGACTCACCATTTGGGCATGGATGATAACTCCAGGCATTTTGCCAGAATTGTCCGGCTTGCCATCGCTATAGGGTGTGTTGCGAATGTCTTGGGAACTTGGTGCGGTTGATCCAATCAAGACAATGCGGTTTTTCACCCAACTTGGCTTGAGGTTAGAGCCTAGCAAATCTGTGACACTGACTTGCTGTGCAACGTTGTTCTGACTCCGGTAGTTCAGCAGTATTTGAAAACCCCTCGCATCTAAATGCCGATAACCACCTGAGTCAGCTTCTAGGCGTTTAAACACCTTTTTACCCAGTTGCAGATTGCCAGATGGTGTGAATTGTGGTTTAATTTCTAGGTACTCAACTGCCAGTTGCAGCCCCAATGAAGCTTGGGCTACACAACTTGATTTGGGGTCGGGCGTGACAACTAGTAGATTTCGCCGAATTACCCCATCTTTATCTTCTGGGATATCAGCGAATCCTGTATTGTCTGGATCTATACCCGCAGGTGGTGGTACGGCAGGAATCTGATCCCCACCAACTCTGCAGATAGGAATAATGCGCGAGTTCTGTTTTAGGTGTGTCAATAGCTTCTCGTGACCAGGCTGTGCAGGCACATCTCGAAAGAAGTCTAAACCGATGACTTTTGCTTGATAGCGCTCTAGTTTGCTCAAGATAGAGTCCAAAACTATGCCATTTGGCGATGGCTGCTGGAATTTTTGAATATCATTTTCGGTAAATGCCACAATTAAGAGGCGCTTGTCTGGACCATTATCGCCACGCCTTTGCATCATTTGATCAAAAGCCTTCAGTTCTATTGGCTCTAGCACTCCCAACCGTTGCACCCCAACGAGCAACAAACCCGCCATTAAGCTAGCAACAACTGTAGGCTGTGTCAGTATATTTTTTAACCTGTCAAGCATAAGCAATTAAAAATTAAAAATTAAAAAT
>CAZZYE010001327.1:0-2260 GCA_964658145.1 uncultured Stigonema sp. | reverse complement strand
GTCCTCTGCGTCCTCTGCGGTTCATTCATAAATTATGTGCTTATCCAGACACATTCTCTGTTACCAATAGTACACCGTTGTGTCCTAGACCAATAATTAACTGCTTTCCAGCCAAGATGTTGAAATCGGGATAGTTCTCAAAAATCCAGCGGTTAAGAGGGCGTTCTAACAGGGATTCTAGTAAGGTTTTAATCCGCCGACCGCCAAACAGTAAATTATCGGCATCCTGCATATTAACACTCAGGACTTCCAGCACCGAAGTCTGAAAAAGCAGCAGCAGCCGATATTTGTCCCAGGCAGATTCAGCCAGTTGCTTTATAAACTTCTCACCAATTTTCCAAACAAACTCCGGACGAAGCAAGTCAAATACCACAATACTGTCACCCAGACGGTTCAGTAGTTCAGCACGACCAATACGGCTGGTGAAGTGCCAGTGGACTTCTGAGCGAAAATGGGCATCGACCTGAGCATAAGTGAACGAACTGACACCCTGCCGATGCACCTCGGTCATAATGCCGTTACGGATGATAGCCCCCGTTTGGGGATCTGTCAAGTCAGAAGCGCCAATGTTACTAGTAAAAATAATCACAGTCTGATTAAAATAGGCTGTCTGCCCTTTACCATCGGTGAGGCGACCGTCCTCCAAGATTTGGAGAAACTTATCCAGAACTTTGGGATGAGCTTTTTCAATTTCATCAAACAGCAGAATGCTGTAAGGACGCTCCAAGATGCGGTTAGTCAGTATTCCTCCTTGTTCATAACCCACAAAACCAGGTGGAGCACCCGCTAATTTCTCAGCTGCGTGTTCTTCTTTATACTCACTCATATCAAAGCGGGCAAACGCCTGTTCATCTCCAAATATCAGGCGCGTGAGTGATTTTGCTAACTCTGTTTTACCAACACCAGTGGGACCAACGAAAAAGAAAATTCCTTTTGGCTTGCTGTTACGACCGCTGACATTATTCAGGCTGATGCCTACTTTAGCGCTCGTCAGGAGAGTGGTTACGGCTTCTACAGCGCGAGGTTGACCGATGACAGATTGGGATAGCTCCTCCTTAGCATCAGCAATTTTATCTGCACTGATCTTCTCAAAGGGTTCATCCCGTTGCCCAAATTTGTAGAAGTCTACTAGGCGGAACACTGTTTTGGGACTTAGGGGAATGCGTTCTCGCCAAGAGGTGTGCCGGATAGCCTCTAGATCCATTGTCTGAAAGCCTTCAGTTAAGGCAGCAAATTCCTCAGCTGTTCGTTCAAGATCGCACAGTTGCTCTTGATTGGAACGTTGGACATTTATCTGGTCTCCCCCATAAAATCCCTGTTGCCCAAAGCGCAGGATAAACTGAAGTCTTTCTTCTTTGTTGGGACGAGTCACCTGCACTAAGGCTACAAAGGGATTGCTAGTGTAAAACCAGGCAGGCACTCGCCGGAGATCGCTTGCCAAGATGATCAGGGTGTTGCGATAGCCGGTGAGATGTCCCTCACGAATCACCTCCCCTTCCAAGGTGCATTTTTTCAACAACATCAGTAAATGACGTTCATCCACCAAATAGCGTTCTGGATCAGCAGTTAGCATATCCCCCAAATCGGCGATCGCTACCACTGAGGTTGAGGGCTGAGAAATCACTGCCCGCAGATGAGCAAAAGCAGCATCTGGCGACAGGTAAGTGCTAGTCAGGCGTTGCACCACTGCTGCTGGATTAGCACGGGATGGGGGCAGCATAGGGTCTGCGGCAGGTGCTACTGGAGTGGAGGACTGTCCTAGGCGTTCTTTGTTGCTTTGTGCCAATCGCTGCCGTGCCAGTTCATCAAACAGTTGCCGCATCTCGGACTGGGGAAAGGTCAAACCATCCACAGGATCGTAACGAACAATCAGGTCAAATCCCAAGTTGAGGAAATAGGCATTGAGGAATCCTCCCATGTCCTGATAATTGCCCTGCCAAAGAAATTGATCGTGAATGTTGCTATATAGAATTAGGTGCTGGCGGCGATACAGGTGCTTTTCAAACTCTTGAATCCAACGGGCAGAGATCGAGAACATGGCAATTACACAGAAAATGAGGAAAGTATAGTAATCCCCGTCTTCTAAGCAGGGGTGGAAATAGTATCGCCAGCGACTGGCTTTACCATACATAGGGTAACAAATCTAACCATTAATCAGTCAAATGCTTGCCTGATATGGAATTAACATTCAAATTTCCAGATGCACTAGGAAACGTTATAGCTAAAAAGCCCTATAATTTTTGAAGCAACTGACCAAAAA
>CAZZYE010001326.1:0-2267 GCA_964658145.1 uncultured Stigonema sp. | reverse complement strand
GTAAGTCATGGGAAACCGCATGGAAAAATACTCGTAGTGCTTCTTCTGTCCGCTTGCGATCGCTAATGTCCAGAATTACTCCCACGCTTCCGCCAAGTGTACCATCTGCTCTTGAGAAAGTTGCCTTGTAAAATATGACATCATGCTTCTTGCCATCTTTGTAAACAACAGAACTTTCATAGGTTTGAACTCCTCGCTCTGCAAACAGTACCATATCTGCTTGATGATATTGGTCAGCAAGTTCCTGAGGTGCTAAATCATAAACAGACTTGCTGAGAATCTGCTCTTTGCTCAAACCTAGGGCTGACTCAAAAGCCTTGTTACAGCCAAGATAAAAGCCTTGGGAGTTCTGATAAAAAACTGGTGCAGGAATGGTATCAATTAAAACTTGGAGAAAATCAAACTGTTCTTGTAGTGCTGCTTCCGCTTGCTTGCGCTTGGTAATGTCTTCAATCAGCCCTTCGTAGTAAAGTAGCTCTTTATTTTCATCACGTACTGCGTATGCCTTTTCCGAAATCCAGACGATGCTACCGTCTCGACGATAAATCTGGGATTCAAACCCTGATACACTGCCAAATTCCATCAAGCGCACAAACTCCGCGTAACGATGCGGATCAACATACAGTTGTTCAATATCAGTAAATGCCGTCACCTCTTCCGGAGAAGAGTAGCCATAAATACGTGCTAGGGCGGGATTTGCCGTGATGTAACGTCCATCAGGAGTGCTTTGGAAAATGCCTTCAACTGCATTTTCAAAGATACTGCGATATTTAGCTTCTGCAACCCCTAATTTATGATAAGCAGTTTCCAGTTGTTTGCGGGCATAAAACTCGGAGCGTTGTAGACATTCGTACAGGTACACCGCCAAATCGCAGATAAAACATACCCAAAAAAGAGACAAAATCAACGTCACACCGTATATCGGCTGGTCGCTGAATGGCGGTGGTAGTTTCAGTCCTGCAATTGTGTTGACAACAAAGTAGTAAATTAGTACTCCTAACTGTGACCCCAAGTGAAGATACCAGCGCGTTGGCATCAGCGTAGCTTGAGTCAGAAACGTGATGATCCAAGCTAATTGATCGGGTAGAGCAAAACCTTTGAGAGTGGAGACAATTTGCTCAACTAGAGTAATAGAAAAGGATTGGCATAAGAAAAGCAGCCCGAGATGACGACGAGCTATTTTTGTTTGCTGTAGAGCCAAACACCCCAACAAAGATAGGAATATGGATATATTAATAGTTGAAACAAGGTTTTTAATCTCAATAGTCAGCTTTGGTACTTCTTGAAAATGAAATAATTCCTGAGAAATATCTCGTAAGATAAATGTAAATACGCAGGCAGTGGAGATCAATAGTCCTAAACGCAACCGCTGTAACATAAAGCGGTCGCGCCAAGCTTTGTATTCTAGGGTCATTGCCTCACCTGTTGGCGTGACACAAGGATTGGCTTTTTGACCATACGAACGCACTGTTCTCAATACGGTTGACCTGAGAGTTTGACCAAATCTTCCCATCGCAAGGAAGGCGTTTGCTTTCTTCATCACTGCCTTTCCCTCTTCACACTCATTTTAGATTGGCGGTTTTGGATTAGACCGATATCTCTCCCCTAAAATCAATAATTTTGATTTTCATTGACAAGCGGAGGCGATCGCGAAATCTAAAATTGCTCAGATGGACTTGCTAGCGGTAGGGTGAACCAGAAGGTTAACCCGCGCTTGCGCTTGGTGCCGATCACGCCCATGTCACCGCCGTGTGCCTTGATAATTTGCCGACCAAGAAACATTTTTAAGCCAATGCCTGTTGAACATCGGGCTTGTGGATCGCGTACAGATAAATCGAATAGGCGATCACACTCTAACTTGTTCATCCCCACACCGTCATCTTGAATAGTACAGCGAATCATTGCCGTCTCAACTGTAGCTGAGAGCTTAAAGTTTAATCCAGGCGGATTATTTTGCAAGCTTTGAGTAAACAAATTGACAAAAACCTTCTGCAATTGCATCGGATCGGCAATGACCAACGGTAAATCAAGAGGAACCAAGTTGTTCACAGTTGCTTGATTTTGTGCCAGCACCTGCGACAAGTCTTTGATAATTCCTGTCAGCAGTGTGCTAAAATTTACAACTTCACGACGCAGGACAACTCCTTGCTCAACGCTTGCATGAATTTCTAGCAATGAGTTAATCATCCCCAGTTGGCGGTCATTGCCTTGAATCATTCGCTCGATAATAAAGCGAGACACGAGTATTGGGGAGGATGAGGAGGATG
>CAZZYE010001325.1:0-2270 GCA_964658145.1 uncultured Stigonema sp. | reverse complement strand
GGGGCTATACAAACAAAGCCCACCTCCGTGGGCTGGAATCCTGACAGCCCACGGAGGTGGGCTTTGTACGTGTAGCCGAGCCAGCGCTGTAGGAGGGTCAGCCCGACCTAGGCGACTGGCGTTCAGGCTTATAGCCTGTAGGATCCGATCAGAAATTGGCGAAGGTATTGTTAAAGAAACCTGGTTTGTACCTTGTAACTTTTTTAGCATTTTCAGCAGTAAAGTTCCGGAATGGAATCACTAAATTTGGTAAATATCTAGTATATGGTGTACTTGCTATAATGCATTCTACGGTAAAAAACATCCACCCTCAGAGAGGAATCTCCCATGCGGGAAAAACTTTGGCAAGCTGCCATTATCACGTTCTTGCTTCACTTAATAGCAGGACTCAGTCCAGCAACCACAACTCAAACAAAGGCAGCATCACCTACAAATACAACATTGACGCCAATCACTACGCTACTTAGCTATCTCCACTAAGCCGAAGTCTAAACATTTTGAGTGTGTCTTCACTAATAATTTGAGGGTAGACTTAGCAAAGAAGGCACTCTCCCTACATATAATTATGACTAATCGCCTTGCTGAAGCTAAGAGTCTGTACCTCCGCAAACACGCCCTCAACCCGATTAATTGGTGGTCCTGGTGCGACGAAGCACTCACAACGGCAAAGGCGGAGAATAAACCGATATTTCTCTCAATTGGCTATTCCAGCTGCCACTGGTGTACTGTCATGGAAGGGGAAGCTTTCTCAGACCCGGCGATCGCCGAGTATATGAACGCAAACTTTCTTCCCATTAAAGTAGATAGAGAAGAAAGACCAGACCTTGACAGCATCTACATGCAGGCTTTGCAGATGATGACTGGTCAGGGAGGTTGGCCTTTGAATATCTTTCTTTCACCAGAAGATTTAGTGCCATTTTACGCCGGGACATATTTTCCAGTTGAACCGCGCTACGGTCGCCCAGGCTTTTTACAAGTCCTGCAAGCACTTCGCCGCTACTACGATACAGAAAAAAAAGACTTGCACGAACGTAAAGCTGTAATTATCGAGTCACTCCTCACCTCTGCGGTGTTACAGCAAGATGCCGCACAATCTCAAGACAATGAATTACTACAGCAAGGCTGGGAAACTAGTACCGGGATCATTACATCTAATCAACACGGTAACAGCTTCCCGATGATTCCCTATGCGGAATCAGCACTGCGTTTAACTAGGTTACCGTTCTCTACCTCTGTTGGAGAACAGGAATCGAAGTATGATGGCAAGCTTCTTTGTACCCAGCGAGGACTAGACTTAGCATTAGGCGGCATTTATGACCATGTAGCGGGTGGTTTTCACCGCTACACCGTTGACCCTACTTGGACAGTGCCTCACTTTGAAAAAATGCTCTACGACAACGGTCAGATTGTGGAGTATCTGGCTTCTCTGTGGAGTGCAGGAGTACAGGAACCAGCTTTTGAAAGAGCGATCTTCTGTACTTTCCAATGGCTGAGGCGCGAAATGACAGCACAGTCAGGTTACTTCTTTGCAGCTCAAGATGCCGATAGTTTTACCAGCCCAACAGATGTAGAACCAGAGGAAGGAGCTTTTTACGTCTGGAGTTTTAGCGAATTGGAGCAACTGCTAACTCCGAGTGAACTAACGGAATTACAACAGCAGTTTACGGTGACGCCTAACGGCAACTTTGAAGGCAAGAATGTGTTGCAAAGACGTTTAGCAGGAAAACTGAGTGAAACGCTGGAAACATTACTAGCAAAGCTGTTTACTGCCCGCTATGGTGTGGCAACGGATTTGGCAACGGATTCCCTAACGGATGTAACGGATGAGTTATCTGTGAAATTAACAGATCAAGCATCCGCTGAACTAACGGATGTAACGGATGAATTATCTGTGAAATTAACAGATAAAGCATCCGCTACATACGCTACAACATCCGTTGCCACTTTTCCCCCCGCCCGCAACAACCAGGAAGCAAAAAGCATAAATTGGCACGGACGCATTCCTGCAGTGACAGATACAAAGATGATTGTCGCCTGGAATAGCTTGATGATTTCCGGTTTGGCAAGAGCGTGTGAAGTATTTCGACAACCAGAGTACCTAGAACTAGCAGCAGGGGCGGCAAATTTCATCTTGGATAATCAGTTTGTGGATGGGCGGTTCCACCGACTAAATTATGAAGGTCAACCGTCCGTGCTAGCCCAATCTGAAGATTACGCCTTTTTTATCAAAGCACTGCTGGATTTACACCAAGCTACATTGCGAATGGGAA
>CAZZYE010001324.1:0-2274 GCA_964658145.1 uncultured Stigonema sp. | reverse complement strand
TGCAACTCGCGAAGTACACAGATAATAGTACTAGTCAACAGACGTGTAAACTTTTCACTGAAGACTACCCCTGTCCCACTACCTTCCCCTCTAACTTTGACCCCATCGCCGCAGGGATGGAGTTGGTAAAATAATAGACCACTCATATTGTGGTTGGGGTGGTGAGTGCCAACAAGGTCATCCGAGTTACGGATGCAAACGGATATTTTTATTTACTTTATATTTAATAAATTATTAATTAAATAATATATTTGTTTGTGTCCGTTTTAAGGTCATGTGTAAAAAGGATGACTCATTTTAACAGCATGACTTGCTGCTCCATAACTATTGGTTACAGAGCAGCTCGTTATTTAAAGTCATAATTGCTTTTACCGTAAACTTAAATCATGCCCTAGGCACACGTTCGGGCATCAATTGCGGCAAATTCGATACTACGCCTAGCTATCAATCCAATTTTTCAAAAGGGGGCTAACTTTGACGAGTAACGATCTCAAGTTTTGATGGGGAACTAATTTGTCATGCTGTAAACGACCAAGAATGATGCCCGTGTATCTGCGTTGAGTGTAGGCAAATTCTTCAATTGCTTCACGGGAGAAGTATTTTTTAATTCTGGAAACAAAGACATTAAAGGCTTGAGGTTCTATCAACCAGTTAGCAGCTTCTTTATTAGCTTCTTTCTCTTTGTCATTGTCTTCTAAAGCATCTAAGTTGTCTAAGTAAATCCCTTGATGTCCTAAAACAATGTGTGCTAGCTCATGCATAAGAGTAAACCAAAATGAGTCAATACGGTCATATCTCAATGTCAAGGCAACAATTGGCTTATCATTCAAGTAATAGGCTGCACCATCAAGATAGGTTTTTTTCAGATGAGGCACGATGACAAAATGTACACCTAAATCTGCTAGTAATTCAGGAATCCGCGCTATTGCTTCTACTTGTTCAGCACAGGAGAGAATTTCAGGGATAGTAGCCTCTAGTTGCTGGCGGTCAAAATTAGCAACTGTTTGTTGTTTAGCTCGATACTCAACTCGTTTTACCCAAGCTATCCGAGAGGTCTCTTCTGGTTCTCTATACTCAGAGCAACGAAAGTTAACTGCTAACTGCGGTGTTTCATCTAAGGAAGAAATTCCAAGATAGTTACAGACTTGTTGTTCTAATTCATCAATCGAATCTGTTGCTTGAATCCACCTATTTTTGATTAGTTCAGAGATGGGAGCAATTGTATACAATCGACTTTTACGAGTTATATCTTGCTCCTTTTTTTCTTTTCCCGCTAAATGAAGTCGATACTTTGCTTCAAGGTTCGTCCAGAACTCTGAAGTTGTACTCAAGGCTTGGGACAATTCAATAGCTGTTTCAGGTGTAATTTGCTTGCTTCCCCGGATGATTTCGTTGATGGTTTGAACTGGACGCCCCATAATTTCTGCTAAGTCTTTCTGTGTCCAGTCACGCGCTTCCAATTCTCGGCTCAAAATGCGTCCTGGGGCTGGAACTCTCGCTGGTACTAATTTCTGACTCATACTCCTATCTCCCCTGCTGCCTCAGTTAGTGGTAGTCTTCAATGTCGATAATCGTGAGGTAGTTTCCCTCTTCATCCTCGTCCAATGTTACGATTAGACGCCACTGGTCATTTAAACGTAAAGAACGCTGTCCAAATTTTCCTCGTTTTCCTTTGAGCTTCTCAAATCTCAACCCTTTTTGAGCATATAAGTCTCGCTCATCTACAGCAGCATCAATAGTCGCCATGACGTCAAAAAAGTCATCAACCACACCTGGGTATTTATGAGCATCTTTTTCTTCTGTATAAAGTGCTTCGAGTTTGTTTTTTTTGAAATAAAAACGCAAAGCTTCCCCCCAAGTTGAATAAGCGCGGATTCTGCATTATATTACGGTCGAATTCAGTCTTGGGGTGAATCCCTGATATTTCTATTGTAAATCTTAATGTGACAAGAGTTTTAAGCTTTTTGTGAAGTTTGTCAGGATATGAATAAAAATTGGCATAACCCTATCCTGTAAAGGGTTTCGACATTTTCTTCCAACGACATACCTTGCACCTCATGAACTGCTATGTAGTACAAGTATACTATTTTGTTAACTAAAGGCAAGTTATCCGTTTTAAGGATATGTTAAAGTTCATAGGCTCATGCAATTTTGATGCGTTAACGAACTTTAACGCATCCCTTCATGAAGATAAATTATTAAGGTGGCATCTAAAACGGTTGTAACCCCGACCATTCATACCAAGGCATCGCAAACCCAAGCCGATCTATTACC
>CAZZYE010001323.1:0-2278 GCA_964658145.1 uncultured Stigonema sp. | reverse complement strand
AATATTCTTGGATGACTTTGCGGTATTTGGAACTATGGAACAACATGCCGAATACCTACAAAAATGTTTTGATAAGTGCATGGAATTCGGTATTTCCATAAACGCTGCAAAATCAGCCTTCTTGGTTCATTTCGGAAAATTAGTTGGTCATATTGTATCCGAAAGTGGAATCGCTACAGACCCTGATAAGGTAGCCACTATTGCGTCACTACCAATTCCCACCACGGTCACAGAAGTCAAAGGATTTCTGGGTCATACAGGTTATTATCGTAGATTCATTCATAAGTATGCCATCATCGCTATGCCTTTGACAGAATTATTAAAAAAGACTGACGCCCCACCTGTATGGACAACAGCATGTACCAATGCTTTTAATACCTTAAAAAGAAAATTAGTGACTGCTCCCATATTAATACCACCTAATTGGGAGAAGGACTTCCACATCTATGTGGATGCCTCCAATGTGGCAATAGGTTCAGTTCTGAGTCAAAAAGATGATAAGGGTCATGATCACCCGATATATTTTGCTAGTCGACAATTGGTTCAGGCTGAAAAGAATTACTCTGTTACCGAACGTGAGGCGTTAGGTATGATATTTTCTGTACAAAAATTTAGACATTATTTATTGGGGAATAAAATGATTTTCCATGTTGATCATGATGCCCTCAAATACATGGTCAATAAACCTCAATTGAGTGGGCGCATCGCTAGATGGGTACTACTTTTACAAGAGTTCGACTTCACGGTTGAAGTTCGACCCGGTAAAAGTCATGCCAATGCCGATCATTTGTCACGATTAAATGAGGAATTAGGAGATGAACCCATTGACGATTCATTTCCGGATGCTCAATTATTTTTTGTTGACGTTATACCTCCCGAATACGCCGAAATAATAACTTATTTGCAAACTGGCACATTTCCGGGCGAATATAATGAAAAACAGAAAAAGAGGTTGGCCTATAAAGCAGGGCCTTACACTATAATTGCTGACACCTTGTATAAACAAGGAAAAGATGGTGTTCTCCGAAGATGTATTACTAGTTCCGAAATTCCTCAAATCTTAAAGGCGTGTCACGATAACCCGGCTGGTGGACATTTCGCGGGAGATGTTACCGCACGCAAGATCCTCCAATCTGGTTATTGGTGGCCCACGCTATTTATGGATTGCGCGACCTATACTCGACAATGTGACATGTGTCAACGTATAGGTAAGCCTACTACCTCATCCGCTATGCCTCTTACGCCTATTCTTGCATTAGCTCCATTTGAAAAATGGGGGATAGACTTTGTTGGACCTATTAACCCCCCAAGTCGTCATGGCCGTCACCGTTATATCTTAGTAGCTACAGACTATGCTACCAAATGGGCCGAAGCTGAGGCCACCAAAACTAATGATAAGGTTATTGTTGCCAAATTCTTACGTGAAAATATTATGGCACGTTTCGGTTGCCCTAAGGAACTTGTGAGTGATAGAGGTACTCATTTTGTTAATGATGTTATAGAAGAATTAACAACAAAATATAAAATCAAACATCGATTAACCACACCCTACCACCCACGAGCTAATGGTCAAACCGAAAAGACTAATGGCATTTTATGTAAAATTATCACTAAGACGGTGCAAGGGTCTATGACTGATTGGGATACAAAATTAATTGATGCTTTATGGGCTTATAGGACAGCATATAAAGTCACCACGAAATTTACGCCCTTCCAACTTGTTTATGGTCAAGAGGCAATCTTACCCATTGAGCTCGAAATACCCTCATTAAGAATCGCCATTGATGAACGATTGGGGCCGGTAGAGTCTTTAGAGGCTCGAATTAATATGCTTGAAAAATTAGATGAAATCCGTAGTCAAGCATATTTAAACACCGCCGCCATCCAAAAATGGCGGAAATCTTACTATGATAGTAAGATGAAGGATAAGAAGATCACACTTACGGATCTCGTATTATTATACGACAGCCGTTTTCAAAAATTTCCCGGTAAATTCCGCTTACATTGGTTAGGCCCTTATAAAGTACGGGTCATTCACGCTAATGGCTCTTTTGATTTGGAAGACTTCGCGGGAAATGTCCTACCTACCCGACTTAATGGAAACCGTTTGAAGTTATATCGTAGTAACTGAGGACAGTTCCTTATTTTAAGGGGGGGAGGATATATTAAGTTAATGACATGAAGCTAATAATGTATGGCTTATATTTTTCCGATTTTTTGAACAAAATTTCATACAATTTCATCACAAGTTACAAAATCATAACTTAAACGAATTTAA
>CAZZYE010001322.1:0-2283 GCA_964658145.1 uncultured Stigonema sp. | reverse complement strand
ATATTAAAATAAAAATATTAAAAATTGTATCGAATTTAATTAATTAGTCATTGGGCATGCCCAATGACTAATGACAAATGACTAAATAAGGCGGAAAATGAAGGGATAACGGAAGGGTTTATCTGGGTCGCCAAGAACATGAAAAAGTGCCCAAATTGTTAATCCCCAGTGCAGCAGATACCCAAGACCTGCTAAAGGAAACAACAAACCAAAGCTGATAAAAATTAGCACTCCAATAATGGCTCCCCACAGCCAGACATTAAAGTGGAAATTGATAGCTTCTTTAGCATTATCTTTAACAAGAGGATCTTCAGATACGAATAGTATGGCAATAGGTACACCTACAGATACAATCGTAGTGCTGAAAAAAATGGCTCCATGACACAGGGCTGATAAAAGTTTTCGCTTATCCGTGTCGTACATTTCTTTCTCCCATCTAGTTAGGTTGTTGAATACATATAAGACACTAGCACAAGCCTTGTTGTCTTAAGATTAAAAGCGAAACTAAAGTTGAATAAAGTTAAGTTAAGTTAAGTTACAAGTAAGTAAATACAGTTATGTCTACGGAACTTGAGTCGGAACTGTGCGAAGCAGTTGAACACCGCCGCAACTTTGCAATTATTTCTCACCCTGATGCTGGTAAAACTACGCTGACAGAAAAGCTACTGCTATACGGAGGAGCCATTCACGAAGCCGGAGCAGTTAAAGCAAGACGGGCACAGCGTAAGGCTACCTCGGACTGGATGGCAATGGAACAACAACGGGGCATTTCCATTACTTCAACAGTACTACAGTTTGCATATCAGGAATGTCAAATTAATCTGCTTGATACCCCCGGACACCAAGATTTCAGTGAAGACACTTACCGCACTTTAGCAGCGGCAGATAATGCAGTGATGCTGATTGACGTGGCAAAAGGTTTGGAACCTCAGACGCGAAAGTTGTTTGAAGTGTGTAAGCTGCGGGGTATTCCCATCTTTACCTTTATCAATAAACTGGATCGTCCGGGAAGGGAACCATTGGAACTGTTGGACCAAATTGAGAAAGAATTAGGCTTACAAACTTACGCCGTTAACTGGCCCATTGGTATGGGCGATCGCTTCAAAGGTATCTTCGACCGGGAAAAACAACAAATTCACTTGTTTGAAAGAAGTGCTCACGGTAGCCGCGAAGCAGTAGATACAGTAGTTGATTTAGGCGATGTCAGAATTGAAGAACTCCTAGATCAAGACCTCTACTACCAACTGAAAAATGATCTAGAACTCATAGAAGGGGTGGGACCAGAACTAGATTTGGAGTTGGTGCATCAAGGCAAAATGACGCCTGTTTTCTTTGGCAGTGCGATGACTAACTTTGGGGTAGAGTTATTCCTGAAGTACTTTTTGGACTACGCCCTCAAACCCGGTCCCCACAATAGTAGCGTCGGCGAAGTCCCCCCTACTTATCCAGATTTTTCTGGGTTTGTCTTTAAACTTCAGGCAAATATGGACCCAAAGCACCGCGATCGCGTGGCTTTTGTCCGCGTCTGTACGGGCAAGTTTGAAAAAGATATGGCAGTGAATCACGCCCGTACTGGCAAAAGTGTCCGTCTATCTCGCCCACAAAAACTATTTGCCCAAGAACGAGAATCGATTGACGTTGCTTATCCTGGCGATGTCATTGGTTTGAATAATCCTGGGGTTTTTGCCATTGGAGATACAATCTATACTGGACAAAAAATAGAATATGAGGGTATTCCCTATTTCTCACCAGAGATATTTGCAACTCTAAGAAACCCCAACCCCTCTAAATTTAAGCAATTCCAAAAGGGAGTGTCCGAGTTGCGAGAAGAGGGAGCAGTGCAAATTATGTACTCAGTAGATGAAGCGAAGCGTGAGCCAATTTTGGCAGCGGTAGGTCAACTGCAATTCGAGGTGGTGCAATTCCGTCTCCAAAGCGAATACGGCGTAGAAACACATTTAGAACCATTGCCTTACAGTGTTGCTCGTTGGGTGGAGGGCGGTTGGTCAGCTTTGAACAAGGTCGGACGTTTGTTTAATACCATCACAGTTAAAGACAGCATGGGACGCCCAGTGTTACTGTTCCGCAATGAATGGAATTGCCAACAATTACAGTCAGACCATCCAGAGTTGGAATTGAGTGCGATCGCCCCACCAGTAGTTTCTATCGATGGTTAATTGCTAATTGCTAATTGCTAATCGTTAATCGCTAATAGTAAAAATTGACCCTGACGCTCGTTCCGACGCTCCTTGTACCGGAAGATCGCAACGCTTACGCTACCGC
>CAZZYE010001321.1:0-2285 GCA_964658145.1 uncultured Stigonema sp. | reverse complement strand
TTGAAAATTATATACCTTTAAATATACTATTTGAGGAGATTATATCAATAACTCAGGCCCAAAAAACTGATTTAGAGAATAAAACCAATGATGATTTGGATTTTATAGAATACAATCAAAGTAATATAGGAATAAGTAAATCGGAAATAAAAGATAAATTTCCTAAAATGTTTCTTGCTGATTTTTCTTACCGTGATTTTGAGCAAAGATGTGAACATCATAAAATTTTCCTGCCAGAAGCAAATGAATTAGTTTCTGAAATTGAACAAATCTTACTTAAAGTGGTGAAAATAATATGAATGATAAAATAAGTGTCAAACCTGATACTATAGCAGTCCTAAATGAGTTGTGAAAAGGAACCATACATAAATAACTTGGGAAAATTGAAAATTTGATGATGCGTTACCAACTCGAATAATCGTTTAATTGCTGGAAATGTTTTACACAAATGATAAAACTCTCGAATAAATCGTTTTGCGTGTAACCAAATATCTTCAACCGGATTTTGTTCAGGGGCGTTGGGTGCAAAACGGATACAGGTAATTTTCCATTCTTGTTCATCAAGCCCTTGATTAACCTTTCTTTAAATACTGGAGTTTAGACTAAGCAACAAAAAATGACCTAGCAGCGCTAAGTTGATGAAATACAATGTTCAAGTGTAAAAATCTTTGATACTAAGCAGATTTAGCTTGCTCTTTACGTGGTTTAGGCGTAGTTTTTTTGACTATAGGATAGCGAATTCTACGTTGTCGTGGTTTTCCCGGTTCCCAGCCTGGGGACTTTCCGCGAGGTTTGGGCGAACGGGCAGGAGTACCAATACCCTCTAAAATGATCCCCATAGCCTGAGCAACCCTTCCAGGGGTCAATTTATCTATTGACTTTTGCCAAGGTAAAGGGTTGTCAGCAACAATATCACGAGCCAACCACAATTCCCAAGTAATCATTGGCATCAGGTCGCTCCATCGCTCACACTGTTTAGGAGTACTTAATTTAGGAAGAGTCCAGTGCAGGCGTTGCTTTAAAAAACGATACCAGTGGTCAACAGTAAAGCGACGCAAATAAAGATGCCAAACTTCGGATAGTGGAGGCATTTCTTCTCCTACCCAAGCCAACCACAGGGGCTTGGAAACTCTTAAGTTGCCTTGATCGTCAAGACGTTCAACCCGTATTAGAGACATTGGGCGTGTAGCTGTTTTACGGAAATGCAAGTTTTCCCATAAGTAAACCCTTAAAAGTCCTAATTTTGGATCGTTCACCTCCAAATTTTGAGTCGTTTGACTCCATGAATCCGGTTCATTAAGTTTAAATTTTATACCATGCTTTCTGGGACGCCCCTTGCCGATATATGCTGGAGGTGCGTTCCATAAACAAAGGTTTGAACGTAAACGTACAAGAATATCTGCGGGAATATCGGCAGTTTTTGAGACAAAAGGTGCACAACCATACTCGCTATCCCAAACTGAAATCGGTCTGGTTGGCAAATGATCGCACACTTGTTTTAGCTGCCAAGTAGCCTTGTCTATAGGGTTTTCCCAACTAGTAATTCGTTCATGCCTTAAGGGTAATGCCCAACTACCAGAATCATCCGGCACCCAAGCTATGGTGCTATATCCTTCACCAATACCAATTGGTTTGTTTCCTGCTACTCTAGCACTTGTATGCTCAATTGTTCTTTCTTGAAGGGTTACTGCATCTGGACGAGGCCATAGGGTATGGTCACCAGCCAACAAAGGGCGACCCGTAGTAGGCATCTGTTTTACATATAGCTGCATTAATTTTTGTCGCTGTGGTCTGCTATCTTGTAGTGCCTCGTAAATACTAGACCACTTGCGTCGGAAAAATGGAGATAGAGATAAATCCGCCAAACTGTAAGCATTACGAGTCGTCAATATGGCATCCGTAAGCTCAAAGGTGGCATCGTGGGCTTTACCCAGGTGTTCATAAGCCGCTTGACGAAATTCGTGAAGTTTGTCAAATTTCATATTGGCAGGATGAGAGTAGGTGGTTCTTCTCTCAGCTTCTGTCAAAAGGGGGTCTGTGTTCAATCAGACCTCCTATTTTTTTCTTTGAGTTCGACTATTTAGTCTAAACTCCAGAATTCATACACATTGAGAAATTGCCCAAGAAAGTTTTAAAGGAATATCTCACAGAAAATATCAGTTTCCAAGCTAAATTCTCAAAAGCAACATTTGAATTGACTTACCCCAAATATACCGAGGAATCAAAACATGAATCTCAAGAATTATGCCGAGTTGCGT
This sequence comes from uncultured Stigonema sp., assembly GCA_964658145.1. GTDB lineage: Bacteria > Cyanobacteriota > Cyanobacteriia > Cyanobacteriales > Nostocaceae > Stigonema. Next base: position 27 of record CAZZYE010001321.1, on the reverse strand, counting down.
AGTCTGACACTGACTAAAGTTAAGGCT
>CAZZYE010001320.1:0-2288 GCA_964658145.1 uncultured Stigonema sp. | reverse complement strand
CAATCAACAACCAACCCTGAACCTCCGTTTACAGAAATTGTTCGCAGGGAATTTATTGATGAAAGCCTCCAGCAAGCACGATTGGTGATGGTTTGGCGAGTACCAGGGTTACTCCAACTAAATCAAACTTATGCACTGGATGTTTTGGCGGGAATTTTAGGACACGGACGGACATCAAGGTTAGTGCGGGATCTGCGAGAAGAACAGGGACTGGTTTCCCAGATTTCTGTAAGCAATATTACGCAGCGGTTGCAGGGAACATTTTATATTTCAGTGCAATGTGCAGTGGAAAATGTGCCAGTCGTAGAAGCTGCGATCGCTCAACACATCCGCAAGCTACAAACAGAAATGGTGAAAGAAGCAGAAATCGCCCGTGTGCGGCGGCGAGTCGCTAATAGGTTTATTTTTGGTAATGAAACACCCAGCGATCGCGCTGGTTTATACGGCTACTATCAATCATTAGTAGGAGACTTGGAAGGGGCATTTAACTACCCAGCAAACATTCAAGCCCAAGATGCAAATGATTTAATGCAAGCTTCCCAAAATTATCTTTCCCCAGACGCCTATGGTGTAGTTGTGCTCAAACCAGGTGATAAATTATGAATTATGAATGATGAATTATGAAACAATCCAATTCATAATTCATCACTCATAATTCATAATTCCAACATGTGGACTGAAATTGACGCCCATATTAGTCAGGTAACTGGCGAAAAATTTCACTCGTCACAACGACGCTCAGTTGGCGGCGGGTGTATCAACCAAGGTTATGCTGTCTGTGATGGTCAGCGCACCTACTTTGTCAAGCTCAACCAAGCATCCCAAGTTAGTATGTTTGAGGCGGAGGCGCTGGGTTTACAGCAAATGCTCCAAACAGATACAATCCGCGTTCCTAAACCCATATGCTGGGGTATAGCTGGTAATTCTGGCTATCTGGTGTTGGAGTGGTTGGAAATAGGTGGAGGAAATACTAAATCTTGGGAACAGATGGGGCGGAAGTTGGCGGCGATGCACTTGGCTACCAGCAGCCAAGGTTTCGGTTGGGACATGAACAATACCATCGGTTCTACACCTCAAATCAATACTTGGACAGCAAACTGGGCGGAATTTTATGCCAAATATCGGCTCTTGTATCAATTCGAGTTAGCAAGGCGACGGGGTGGTGATTTTCCTCAAGAGAAAGAGTTACTTGCGGCTATCCCTGAATTATTGACACACCAACCGCAACCTTCTTTGGTACATGGAGATTTGTGGGGAGGGAATGCTGGGTGTACTGTTTCGGAACCGATAATTTTCGATCCGGCAACTTATTTTGGCGATCGCGAAGTTGATATTGCCATGACTGAGCTTTTCGGGAGCTTTCCTGTAGCCTTTTATCGCGGCTACAACGAAGTATGGCGCTTAGATCAAGGGTATGAGCGCAGAAAAACACTGTATAATTTGTATCATATTCTCAATCACTTCAATTTATTCGGTGGCGGCTATGCTTCGCAAGCAAACCGCATGATTTCCCAGGTTTTGGTTTAAATTTCACGCAAAGGCGCAAAGGCGCAAAGTAGAGACGCAAAATTTGGCATCTTTGAAGAACAGCTTGCTAGGATTGAACCAAGACAGCAGGAGGAAGTTATGCAAATCGTCACCAGCTGGATGCAATGTCGGTATTGAACAAGGAAGGCAGCAGGAAGCAGCTTTGCTGGTTGTGCGCCTACTCAACCGCCGCTTGGGTATGGTAAGTCCGCAGTTACAGGAGCAGATTCAGAGTTTGTCAACTGTCGAGTTAGAAGACTTGGGTGAGGCGCTGTTGGATTTCACTAATACTGCTGATTTAGAGACTTGGTTGGGGAATAGATAGGCGATCGCGCTTTAATTGGAAAGAGTAGAGCGATCGCTCTTTCACTGCTACAAATACTAATGAATTACGAAACTGCTCACAAATTCCTCATTGACCAAACAATAACAGCCGAAGAAAATTCAGATGCCCTGTTAATGCGTCTTAAGCAAGGAAAACCGCCGATACCTGGTCAGATTACCTCGATTTTGTTGGCATTGAAAGTAGTATTTTCAGGTCTGGAAGATCAAAGCACTCTAGACCGAGAATTGGCTTACGCTTTGTATCAGTTAAGCATGAAGACGCAACAGTTATTTACAGCGGGGCGCAAAGCAGGGGTTGATTGGCCACCGCTGCTAAAAGAAGATTTGCTGAGAATTGCGATCGCATCTGAAAGTATCTTTTCTGGTAATTGGCAAAATCTACACTAATTGTTAGTAGCTAATGGCTAATGGCTAAT
>CAZZYE010001319.1:0-2288 GCA_964658145.1 uncultured Stigonema sp. | reverse complement strand
ATAGATCCTATGCTGTCGCCTCCCTATGTTCTTTTATTACTAAGCGATAGTCATGGAAACTGTCAGATATACGATCCATCTCAGAGTTATAAGATTGTGTTTTCAAGTGATAGTTATGAGCAAGCACAGCTTTGGTTACTTGAAGATGAGTATGAACCAATAGAAGGTCGGCTGCTAGCAGCGGAATTAGCTTGAGTAAGAAGGGGCATTGGGCATTATGTAGGGCTTGCTGACAAAGTAGAAAAAGGTAACACTGTGCGGATTGTAAACCTTATACGTCTTGTTAAGTGCAAGAAAAAAGGATACAATAGCTCAAAATCCTTGCATTGCCATTCGTAGTCAGTACAGTTGGTGTAATTAGTAACCATGTACAGAAAACAAGAGCAACCGCCAATTCCACCGGAAAAGTTTGAACTGCCCTTTGAGGGAAAACTATCACAAGATAATCGCTGGGTAATGATGGCAAGGTTAATACCTTGGTCAGATTTTGAAGAGGAATATGCGTTGTTTTTTGATGAAGAAATGGGAGCACCTGCCAAATCGTTTCGGATGGCGTTAGGGGCATTAATAATTAAAGAGAAGCTGGGGATAAGTGATCGGGAAACAGTAGAGAAAATCAAGGAAAACCCTTATCTACAGTATTTTATAGGAATGTCGTCCTCTAGTAATGAAACTCCATTTGATGCATCGATGTTAGTTCACTTCCGTGAAAGAATAAGCGCAAGCTTAGTAAACAAAGTGAATCAAGAAATGGTGAAGAGGATGTTAGAAACAACATCTGCTGAACCAACTGAAAAGAAAATAGAAGAAAAAGAAATAAGTGAGTTAGCGACACCTGCGGCTCAGCCAACTGAAAAAAAAATAGAAGAAAAAGAAAAAGAAATAAGTGAGTCGGCCACACCTGCAGCAGAGCCCCCACTAACGAAGAAAGAGGGTAAGCCAAAAAATGGCGGAAAATTAATATTGGATGCGACTTGTGCGCCTGCTGATATCAGCTATCCCACAGATTTAGGACTATTAAATCAGGCGAGGAAGCACACAGAACAAATTATAGACTCTCTTTATGAACAGATAAAAGGGCAATTAGAGAAAAAACCAAGAACTTATCGGGATCTAGCTAGAAGGGATTATCTAGAAATAGCCAAAAAACGGCGGGTATCACAAAAAGAAAGAAGAGCTTCGATTAAAAAACAACTCCAATATATTAAAAGAAACTTATCTTATATTGACCAACTAATTCTCTCAGGCGCAAATCTTGAAAGTCTAAGTAACAGGCAGTACAAGATGTTGGTAGTAGTCGCAGAGGTTTATCGTCAACAACGATGGTTGTATGAAAATAAAAAACAGAGTATTGATGACCGTATTGTCAGTCTGAATCAACCTCATATCCGTCCAATAGTACGAGGAAAAGCCGCGAAACCCGTTGAATTTGGCGCAAAATTATCGGCTAGTTGCTTTGATGGATATGTATTTTTAGACCAGATTAGCTGGGATAACTTTAATGAATCAGGAGATTTTAAAACACAAATAGAAGCGTATAAGGACTACACCGGATTTTATCCAGAATCTGTTCATGTCGATAAAATTTATCGCACAAGGGAAAACCGAGCTTGGTGCGTAGAAAGAGGTATTAGAATCAGTGGCCCCCCTCTGGGAAGACCCCCAGCCAATGTTAGTAAAGAAAAAAAGAAACAAGCCAAAGATGACGAGAGGATTCGTAATTGTATTGAGGGAAAATTTGGACAAGGTAAAAGAAGATTTAGCTTGGGTAGAGTGATGGCAAAACTTTCTCACACTTCTCAAACTGCAATTGCTATTAGTTTTTTAGTAATGAATCTTTCTACTCATTTGTCACGGCTCTTTTATGCTTTTTTATGTCAATTTTTCAAAACTGCGCCTTCTTTACAACCTTTGATTAGTGAAAATTATAGTTTGGCTGGTGCTAGATAATGCAAATTTATCTATGACCCTTGCTTGAATATTTTACTAATCCTTCTATGGCTTTTTATTGAGTTTTTCAGCAAGCCCTACATAAATCAATGAAAATCAAAACTTTATCATTAATTGTCGGAGCATTAGCTCTTGCTTTAACCGCAACACCTTTCGCTGCCAAAGCAAATACAACCTTACAGACACCATTACGAGTAGCGCAAACACAAACCCACCACGGTAGAGGTAAATTTTGGGCTAGTCTTGGACTCTCCGACTCACAAAAAGCACAAATTAAGCAGATTCGCACTTCAACTCGTGCGCAAAGGCAACAAATTATCACTCCAGAACAAGAACAA
>CAZZYE010001318.1:0-2289 GCA_964658145.1 uncultured Stigonema sp. | reverse complement strand
CAAGCCCTGTAAGGCGCTTATTAAATCTTGCGGTTAAAAATGAGCGAACGTACAGACATGAAGCTGGCTCCATTGTGTTTCCAACACCCGCCGCACAATCACGAATCGCAACACAGAGACAATGGACACTTCTACCGCGACGCCGATAGATACTTGTTGCTCCTGTAAATAAATAATCAGCAGTCGGAATAACTCGAGCAAAATCAACAGGAAGAGGATATCTGCGATCACAGCTTTAAAGTTAAGGGGAGGCAGCTAGCTGCCTTGTAGATTTCCGAGACGCAGTCAACAAAATAGCAGAAACTCCCCTTAAGCACCCATTCATCAGACCTACCATGCACTGTATCAATATTTGAAGAATTACAGGGAAAGTGTACTCTGTTTAAATTTGAAGAAATGTGACTAACTATAGTAGATAATAGTATCACTTTCTGATACTATATAATGGAACTAAATAGCAAACACCGAAAAACGCTTAATGCTATTTTTGAGAACCCGATTAAATCCGATATCCCTTGGAGTGATATTGAAACTATGTTAATTGCCCTTGGTGCAGAAGTATCAGAGGGAGCGGGTTCAAGAGTAAGAATTGCTCTTAATGAAATAAGAGCAGTTTTTCACAGACCACACCCAGAGAAAGAAACACATAAAGGTGCGGTTAAGTCTGTAAGACGTTTTTTGATCGAAGCGGGAGTTGAAAATGATGAGATATAAGGGATATGAGGCGATTGTAGAATTTGATGCTGAAGCAGAAGTTTTTCATGGAGAAGTAATTAATCTTCGAGATGTAATCACGTTTCAAGGGAAAAGTGTAGAAGAACTTAAGCAAGCATTTTATGATTCAGTTGATGATTATTTAGAGTTTTGTCTTGAACGTGGAGAAGAGCCGGAAAAACCATTCTCTGGTAAGTTTATGGTCAGAATTAATCCAGATTTACACAAAACAATTGCAATCAAAGCCAGGAAGCAAGGGCAAAGTCTAAATTCTTGGATAGAAAAATGCTTGTGTGAGTCTACGAATTAACCACTAACATTTATTTACACCAGTATTTAGTGCTTTAAAGACCGATGGTATTTAGGCTTTGGCGCAACTGCTCAATCATCCTCTACCCTTGAAAACATATGTTTTTGAGTACATAATTAATGAACTGGGTTATCGAAATTCATGAAGATTTTGCACCAGAGTTGTATGCTCTGCCTAAAGAAGTACGAATTGAGTTACTTGCCAAAACAAGTCTGCTAGAAACTTATGGTTTTAAGTTAGGACGACCACACGCTGATACACTTAACGGTTCCCGACATGCCAATATGAAAGAACTACGGTTTAAAGCAGCAGATGGCGTTTGGCGTGTTGCATTCGCATTCGACCCAAGAAGGCAGGCAATTCTGCTAGTCGCAGGTGATAAATCTGGTAGCAGTGAAACCCATTTTTATCAACAACTCATCAGAAAGGCTGATGCTAGGTTCGACAAACATTTAGCTCAACTAGAATCTCAACAAGAGGAAGAATAAAGATAAATATGGGAATACCTTTAAGAGAAATAATAAAACAGTTCTCATTGGAAGAACAGAAGGAAATTGAAAAACGCTCTGCCGAACTTCTAGCAGAAGAAATGACACGGCAGCAACTTAGACAAGCACGCAAACTCACTCAAGAGCAGATAGCCGACCTTCTTCAAATTGATCAAGGAAATGTTTTCCGACTTGAGCAACGTACTGATTTAATGCTTTCAACTTTGCGGAAGTACATAGCCGCAATGGGTGGTGAGTTACAACTTGTTGTCAAGTTTCCTAATCAACCACCCATTAATCTGATAGGTATTTCAGAAATTGAAGAAGCAGAAGAAATATCGCACACTATAAATTTATAGTCATCGCTAGTTGTGATGATGCCTTCTCGCTACCAGTTGTACGCTGCTTGGAGTACGCTCTCCCGCAGGAACTCTATGAGCGTGGTGGAAGGGGTAATCGGTTCGATTTGGGTTTATAATTGCGCGGTGATACACCATCAACGAAACACAGAACACAGAGGGTTCAATTAGTAGCGTTTACTCCATGAAGATCTGAACATACCCACGCCCTTCGGGTGACGCTCGTTCCTCGCTACCGCTTCGCTATCGCAGATCCTGCAGGAGGGAAACCGAAATTCAGGGCTGTCTCACCAGTCACCTAGGTCGGGCTAACCCTCCGGAGAGCGCTGGCTCCCCTTAAAAAGGGAGGCTTTTTCCCCCCTTTTTTAAGGCGAGCCAGCCGCGTGCGCGGGTTCCCCGCGTTGAGCGGACTGGCGCA
>CAZZYE010001317.1:0-2289 GCA_964658145.1 uncultured Stigonema sp. | reverse complement strand
CCCTACGGTGAGTCCAGCCCTTGCAGCTTGTTTCACTCCCAATCGGATCTGGCGATCTTCGAAGCGGTAGCGAGGAACGAGCGTCACCCGAAGGGTTATATTATGGTCTACCCTGCAAAGGTGGTGTAATCTCAAGAATCTTCAATTTGGAATTCCCAAGACTGACTCATACTACCAAACCTTAACTGCATTCCAGGTTCTAAAGGGACTTCCTGATGGGGGATTTGTTGCCAATCATCAGAACGCAAAATCCAGGTTGTGCCATAGGTAGATAAATCTTGGAGGTAATATGTTCGCACCGACGTTGACCCAATCAAAGTATTCCGATATAAGATTTCGGCATGGCGTTTTGAAACCGACGGCTCTGGGATCACAATATCATTCTCTATCGTGCGACCGATGCGAGTGATTCCAGGGCGCAATGACCAAATCTGCCCTCCTGGGGAGAGACTACGCAAGTTGGCTGTGGTTCGCATTGAAGCTATGCCGGACATGGAAGTTTCGGGTATTTCCGTAATTCCTTCATCAAAACTCTGAATCAGTTCACCATTATAGTTTGGATGCAGATAAAGAACTGGCAACGTCCAAGCTGGTTGATTAAACTTATAAATTGCTAACAACTGCTGCCTCGCATCCGCTACAGCTTCATCAATTGGCTTGCGATCGCGCAAAGCTTGGGCAAAGGCTTGAATAAAGGTATGACTTTCGCGGTCAGCAATTTTATCGCGCATTCCTAAAACTGCTGGCACACCTTGACGGATCAGCACTTCTGCTAAGCTGCTGTGAGGCATAGCTTGATGTTCAATAGCAGCCGGTTGTGCTCCCCAACAGGCATTAAAAACTGCTAGTTTCACGCCTGTACGAGTCAAAACTTGCGCCAATTCCATGCCATTCAGGGGCATGTCTTTTTGCAACGCTAGCAGCCCTCCGTCTGGTCCTGGCTTACCATGACCAGCGTAAAAGAAAACGTTGTATGTTTTTGTATCTAGCTCTTGAATCAACTCCTGTGGAGTTGGTTGCAGGAGTGTCTTCACAAAGCAGGGAGCATATCCTTGGGAATTTTTGCCCATCAAATTACCATTTGCAAGGGTTTGTTGGAGAAGATCGGCTTCTTTTTCTAGTTGCAGCGACTCATCTTCTCCTAGAACTAGCAAGATGTTTAAAACCTGCTCCGTTCGCAAATTTGGTAGGGGTTCAACTTCGCTAGTCGTGCGGCTAAACAGCACATGTTGAAATAGGGACATTGCGGATTGACCAGGATCGCGCTGCATAATTTCCCAAGGCAGGGCGATCAGATCTGGGTCACGAATTTCTAACTGAAAGCGCAAACGTGTATGCTGACCCATAGCAATACCAAGACTGCGTTCAAGACTACCAAGAATTGGTCCGTCGAATACCCACCGCCACAGGCTAATTCCCAACTGTTGCATGAGACGAACAGTGTAAGCGGTCGGCTGACCAGAAGTTGGTGTTCCCAAATCTAATGGGAGTGGATTAGCTGATTGAGAGTTTGATCCTGAGGAAATATCTAAGTGACTATGATCGGCAAACATCTGCTGCCACTCAAGCCAAATTTGACTAAGGTGTTGGGGCCATACACAGTCACGTAAAACATAGCCACTGGGATAGGGAGCATTCACCACCCAAATCGCGAAGTTATCTGTGCCGGTGTTGATGAGACGGGCGATCGCCAGGTTTAGGGATGGCATGGATTCAGATTCGTTAATATAATAGGTAAAACAAATAATATTTCAAATAACTATTTGAAAATGTCAAAAAAAATTTACATGAATAAGTCTTTCTTGATGTTAAGGAGGTAAGCCCAGATCAATCAAGGTTTGTAGTTACGCTTCAGCGCCCATATAAGCATACGAAGACAGCGCCACTCTAAACATTTTACATAAATTTACATAATTAGATATTTTCTCGCCTGCCTACTTATTACCTGATATTATTTCAGCTTTGTTACTAGTTTATCGATTTTTTTATTTGGGAAGCTAATTGAGTATTGACTATTGACTATCGACTCCAGTTGGAGTGGTGTTACTTTTTGGTGAAACCTCACCATTCTGCGTGGGTTTAGGAGTGGACTGAACTGTAGATTCCTTTACTTTTTCTATTTTACTTTTTATCTGTGTTCATGAGACGGGCGATCGCTAGGTTTAGGGATGGTATGGATTTAGATTCGTTAATCTCATAGGTAAAAGAAATAATATAGGACTTACGCACGCTCACAAATTGAGCATCATGTGGATAACGGAATTCGGTCGTTTCGTAAAGTAGAATTTA
>CAZZYE010001316.1:0-2291 GCA_964658145.1 uncultured Stigonema sp. | reverse complement strand
ACCTCTCTCACCTTTTTGTTTTTCTCTGCTACCCCAATTTATTGAGCCGATACCACGTTTCTTCAATAAACTCTAGGTTTTTAACCAAAGATTTGGCGTTGCTGATTGACACTATGAAAATCTCACGCAAAGACGCAAAGGCGCAAAAAAAAACTTGGCGTCTTTGCGTCTTTGCGTGAGGCTAAAAAATAATTCATAGGTTATCAATTTTCTGGGAAAAAGTTAACTAATTACCCATTACTTTCTTTGTGGCTATGGGTATATATGAGCGCACCTATTCTATTATATTTATAATAAAGAAAAACCTGTTTTTTTGTCAAGAAAAACACAGATGTGCGATCGCCTCGTTAATAATGAGTATAATCCATTACTTTAGCTAAGTAATACATAGAGATATTTCCAGTAGGCGACAACCTTGGCATACTTGGCGAGGATCTCCTCACCTCAACCCAACATACAAGAAAAATGAGCGCGAATCGCCTCGCCTCATAGCACTCGTCTACAATGAAAGTAGACTTTGTTGATATTTGTATAGCTAGAGATAAGCTGTCATGGCTCCCGCCGTTTTAGTTAAGAATTTAAAAAAGCGCTACGGTTCAGTTGAAGCCGTGAAGGATATTTCCTTTCAAGTAGAACCGGGAGAAATTTTTGGTTTACTTGGTCCTAACGGCGCAGGCAAAACTACCACGCTGCGTGCTTTGTGTACTCTCACGACCCCAGATGCTGGTAAAATAGAAGTTTCTGGCATATCTGTTATCGATAACCCTAGGGCAGCAAGGCAAAGGCTAGGCTATGTAGCCCAGGAAGTTGCTCTGGATAAGGTATTGACTGGTCGCGAACTCCTGCAACTGCAAGCGGCGCTTTATCACCTACCCAGTCAGGGTGCGAAACAGCGCGTTGAAACAGTGCTAGATCTCCTCGGCTTACAGGAATATGCCGATCAAAAGACTGGTACTTACTCTGGTGGGTTACGCAAACGCCTGGACTTAGCAGCAGGGTTACTTCATGCACCGGATGTCTTGGTTTTAGATGAACCAACGGTGGGTCTTGACATAGAAAGCCGTTTTGTGGTATGGGATTTTCTGCAGAAGTTGCGACAAGCTGGGACAACGGTAGTGATAACCAGCCATTATTTAGAAGAGATTGATGCGTTAGCGGATCGCGTAACAATTATCGATCGCGGCGTTGTGATTGCCACAGGAACACCTTCAGAGTTGAAAGATCAGGTAGGAGGCGATCGCATTACTGTGCGCATCCGCGAATTTTTACCACTAGAGGAAGCACAACTTGCAAAAGATTTGCTGAATTCTTTGCCGTTCGTTCAGGAAGTCATTATCAATAGTGCCCAAGGTAATTCCCTCAACTTGGTAGTGACGCCGCAAAATGATGCGTTGATGAGCATACAGCAAGCGCTGAATTCTGCTGGGTTGCCGATGTTTGGCATTGCCCAATCTCGACCAAGTTTGGATGATGTTTACCTTGCAGCGACGGGAAGAACACTATTGGATGCAGAACTAGCGGCTGCTGGAAGTCGCGATCCAAAGGCAGAAAAGAAGCAAAGTATGAGATAGAGAATAGCTAATAGCTAATTGTTAATTGTTAATGGCAAACAACAATCAACAATCCCTATTAATCACCAGTACTGTGTCCTGATTTCTCAGTCTTTTTGTCTTGTCTCCTGCCTCAATAGGTGAACAAAACGTAGGGTGAGCAGTGCCCACCAAAACCTTGTCACTCATTCATAGAAGCAATGGTGGGCTTAATTTTTAAATTATGTTACATATTTGTATTCATGTGTATTCAAATGCTTAACAATTTAACCTGAGTATTTGATTCTAATAATCAAATACTATCGGGAAAATTACCAGGAGTAATTCGATGCTTATTTCAAACTTAGAGAATCAATTAGTCATAGTGGAATTACTTGACGACGAAGCCGAGGCTATATGTGGAGGAAAATCTACTCTTACAATTGGAAAGTTTAATCTAAGTTTCGAGAACGTAGACTTCAAATCAGATGATTTTGATCTTTTCATTGGTAAAGGATCCATACATCTAGAAAACGTAAAAGTAAGCTTTTAGAAGACTTAAAAGCGACAGTGGACTAGACGAAACAATTGCCATTCAATAGACTGTTGCTTAACAATTTTTCCTAAACCTTAAACTGGCAATCTGCAAGTTCAAGGTGGCGAAATTTTATCAGGCGATAACTCTTTCTTCTATAATGGCTAATGGCTAATTAGCCATTAGCCATTAGACATCTCCGAAAATGATGTAGGGGCGAACGGCCG
>CAZZYE010001315.1:0-2292 GCA_964658145.1 uncultured Stigonema sp. | reverse complement strand
GTAATTCGTAATTAATAAAAACTTTAGTTGTGGGATACAAGCCCAATACTATAATTTGAGCAGCAGTTACTTCTTTACCTGCTGCCTTAATAATCTTTATAATTGAAATAAGCTTGAAACCTGGGAATAACAATCAAGTCTTAATTTTAAGTATAGTGTCGGGAAGATTTTCTGGAATGCTTATTGGCATACCCCGAAGCGGAACACCAGCCATTAAGCATTTTATTCTGCGCGTAATTCTTTGGTCTACTGGTTACATACCTTGGAACTATGCTCAGTTCCTGAACTACAGTACTGAACGCCTATTTCTACAAAGAGTCGGTGGTAGTTATCGATTTATGCATGACTTGTTACGTCAGCACTTTGCTAAGTCTTATAGTGACCAGCAAACATAAATCCTCAAACCTGCTTTCCAAGCCAATTTTGAAACCAGAATAATGTTTCTTGGCAGATTTTGGTGAACAAAGAGGTCACAAACACGAGAAATTAATGGTTTGAGGCATGTGGTCAACCTAATACCTCTTATGTCGTCCTCAATATTTTTATTCAACAACAACAACAACGGTGGTCAAAACCCATTCGACGCATCTTTGTTTAAAGATAAGTACGACTTGTTTTACAACGTAAGCGACGTAAGCAACATAGGTTCAAGGTGAAAGTTCAGCAGGTGCGCTTGCTTTGAGACGGTAGACAGCTAAGCACTGCCCTTGAAACTGGTGCTTTTAAAGTACCCCTCCCAAAGGCTCTTGGCACATCGCTGTGAAAAACATAAACAACGTGAAATTCTTGCCTGGTATACGTTTTGAAACTTGTGAACGAGATAACTACTCGAATGTGGAATAGGTGGCTCAAAGTATTCATTTTTCGTGCAGGTGAGTGGCCGGCAAGTCGGCATATGCAGTTCCCGAAATAAACGAGAGGCTGACAGCAGCTAATAATAAAGCTTTTTTCATTTGTGATTTCCTATTAGGCTTTTAAATTAATGCTCAGCAGAATGGCTTCATGCATGATAGACAATAATTCCTAGGCAAATCCGGCGGCTTCTCCCAGATTTCAAATTTCTGGCAATGTTGGCAAAGACGACGTTACAATCAGTTAGTCGCCGAAACAACGCACAAATTTAGCCTGGAGAAACAAGATTGCAATCTTCTACGCTTGAGATCAAACCTATCAACCTAAAGCGGGATCAAGATTTATGCGTTCAGTTCAGAGCAGATTCTTTCATTTGCAGCTTTGGTTCAGCCGCTCGGTTTTATAAAGAGGATGGAAGCGGATCTGAGGAATATTTGCAGTGGCTGAGACAGCGAATGACAGAAATCCCGAACAGTTGTGTACACGTTTGGTTTGAAGAGCAAATCATCGGGCAAATTGAGATGAAGCGTTGGAAACACGATTCAAGCGTTGGCTACGTCAATTTGTTTTACATAACTCCAGAGTTTCGAGGTCAGGGTTTTGGTCAGCAGTTAGATCAACACGCAGCTCATTTTTTCAAGCGTCTGGGTTGTCAGTCAGCCCGATTGAACGTCAGTCCTACGAATCGAGTGGCAATGAGATTTTATCTCAAGCACGGATGGGTTGATTTAGGGCAACGGGAAGATGATCCTGAAGTTCACTATCTTGAGAAGAAATATGGAGCTAACGTACAGTAGCATTTCAGTGGCGCTCCTAATTTAGGCTACATTCCACTAACTGGGCATTTAGGTGGAAAAGATACCTCAAAGCATTAATTTCTCGTGCAGGTGGGTGACATCTGGTAGCAGCAACTCTTGCTTTAAACCATCCTGGAGATAATGATGGAGTGTTTCTCGGCATCAGCCGAATTCGCGGGCGAGCGCCGCTTTTTGCTCACCTGCTCCCAATACGGTTCGGTTAAGGGTAGTTCGTGGGCGGAGAAACCCGGTTTCGCACTTATTTACCGGGTTTCTGTGTGGATGCTTAACCGAACCGTATTGCACCTGCTCCTGCCCGATGCCGCCGCGTTGTCACTTGATCCGATGATAGGGCTTTCCTGCGATCGCGATAGACGCCTTTCTTTTTGGCCAGCTTCTATGTGTTGTGGCTTGCAATCAAAAAGCACTCGGCTGACAAACAAGACAATTCTTGGCTCACAATAAATGCAACTAGATTTTTATATATCGGAGCAGTATGGGCGGAGCGTAGAGTGCCTGAAACTCCTTACAAATAAGTATTGTAGCTTATTTGTCTGGACAAGTCAGAGAATTTATTTTTGTAAATTTAGCTGCATTTATTGTGAGCCGAAAAATCTCTTGTTTGTCAGCCGAGTGTTTTTTG
>CAZZYE010001314.1:0-2297 GCA_964658145.1 uncultured Stigonema sp. | reverse complement strand
GAAAGTCGGTTGTATCTTCTCCCTTTTCTTTAATATATGTGTGCTTTTGCCGTTCGGGAATCGTTTCGTCGCACTTCAATAATTTCAACGCCATGACTCATTGCTCCTTAAGCAACACGCGGAGAAGAAGAAAGATTTTTTTACGACTGTTCTTGGAGTCGAAAAATTCTTCTTTTTCCTTTCTTTCACTATCCTAACCATGATTTTTATTATTAATAGTAACCGTCCATACAATTGGCGAATAAATATTTTTTTATTTGCCTATATCTGGCTAATTATAGACAGAACAGTATAGCTAAATAGCAACTATTTATATTGTGGGTAATAGCTGAAATTAGACAGACTATTCTAACTATAGCTATCTTATTTTATTTGTAAAAATTCACAGTGCCAGAAAGCCGGTTTGTCCGCGTTAACAAATCATTTATGATCGTTATCAAGTAATATCAGTTAAGGCTTTGATCCCCCCTAGCCCCCCTTTTTAAGGGGGGCTTTTTCCCCCCTTTTTAAGGGGGGTTGGGGGGATCTTCAGGGAGTGAACGCTACTACCTGAACCGTATTGCGTTATAAAGATGAGTCGATGAATGATTCAATTTCCGCCCAAGTGCAATCAATACTGTTCGGATAAGATAATCTACATACCGAGAAATCCTGTAGAGACGCGAAATTTCGCGTCTCTACATAAGTTATTGGTCTAATCCATAAAATAAAACCGTGACTCGTAGCCGCCTTGCAAGGGAGGGCTGCTCAAGTTTGTCCTCAAATTGACGGTAATGGCTCAGACATGTGGATAAGCTATTAAATAGACACAGCTAGAGCAGTTGCTCAACTCAGATCTTGCACCAACTCCTAACGAATAAAATTCGCGGCTATACAAACCAAGTCCCTTCGGGTTCGCAGTCCCCTACGTAGGGAAACCCTCCTTCAGGGCTGTCTCACCGCCTACGCGGACTCACGGAAAATCAAGGGTTTGAAACCCGCGAAGGCGGGTTTTGTCTGTGTAGCCGCGAATTCCATTCGCCAGGTGCAAGATGTGAGTCAACAAACCAATTCCCAGAGTGTGCATTTCATTAATTTTGAAATACATATAGTCTGGCTTAATAATCTTTGTCCTTTTGAAATACTGATTGTGGAAATGGATGAATCTAAATTGTCCGGAGATGGCAGGCTAAAACAGGTGACTACAGGGTTAAACAATTGGTTACAGCGAAATAGAATTGTACGTAACCTGGAAATGTTTCAAAACTTTATTGTCATTTCTCTGTGCCTGGGTTTATTCTGTGTGATGGTGATCCGACTGGGAGATATGTTCTTCTCCTTTTTGCATCCATTGGACTTACGGCAAGTCACATCTGATATCCTGTTCATTTTGATTCTGGTAGAGTTGTTCCGCTTGTTAATTGATTACCTGCAAGAACAGCGGACATCTGTAGGAGCAGCAGTGGAAATTACCATTGTTTCTGCTTTGAGAGAGGTAATTTTACGCGGTGTACTCGAAGTTCCCCGTGACCAAATTTTAGGAATTTCAGGATTTCTAGTGGTTTTAGCGGGAATTCTTGCGGCTTTACCTTGGATGTCTCGCTTTTTTGAACACCCTAGACTTGCTGACCCCGAAACAACAGCAGAAAAAAAGCAATTCGTGCCTGATAATCCTTTCGCTTCTGATTAATTGTAATCACAAATACTCAATGAAAATAAATTGGCGATCGCAAGTAAATTGGCAAGATGTATGATATCCTTTATATAAGGAAAACCAAAAGCGCGAAAGCACACTAATGGCTCAGACATGTGGATAAGCTATTAAATGGGCAACGCAAACTCATAGCGGTTGATCAATAAATCAATTACCAGATCGTGCATTTCAATTGATTTGGAAAGCATATGGTTTTGCGATATAACCGTTTAATCCTTGTCTTGAAGGTGGTTAAATGCTTGCGTTCAATTTTTTGAGTATTGAACGCAAGCTATGAAATATGATTGCTCATCTAAATGTGGTTGATCACCCTTTCATATTATGTCCGGTTAATTACCCATAATCTAGAGGCGTTGCATTGCAACGTCTCTACATGGGTTGACAGGTCTGCGCCATTACCGAGGTTTTTATGCGGAAGATTGCTATTTATGGAAGAGGGGGAATTGGCAAGTCCACAACGACTCAAAACACAGTGGCTGGACTGAGTGATATGGGTCGTAAGGTGATGGTTGTAGGGTGTGACTCGAAAGCAGATTCTACCCGGCTTCTCTTGGGGGGATTCCACCAGAAGATTGTACTCGACACGTTGCGTAAAGAAGAAGAT
>CAZZYE010001313.1:0-2299 GCA_964658145.1 uncultured Stigonema sp. | reverse complement strand
TCCCCCTAAAAAATAAAAACAACTCGTAATTCCCACTCTTTATCTTGACGAATAATCTCAAGAAGCCGAATGAATTCTCGAAAGTAAAATCGTCGCTCTGATTCAGATAAGTCTAACCAAAATTGTGGAATAGATACCGCTTGGGCAACAGAACGTAAATTCACTGGCGGTAGAGTCGCCAGCTTTGTTTGAAGAGCAGATATTTCTGTGCGCAGTTTGTATGCCCTTAACTTTGCTGTTTCTGCATCTAAAACTCCAGTTTCCTGTAGCGCGGGTAATTGATCGAGTATTTGTTGCGAGTGGGCGAGATCTTCACTAAAACTATTCTTCACTGCATCTAACTGGGGAAAATTCATCCCTGCTACTGCAAGGGGTAAGTCGCGGCAAACCGCTGTAATTGTATGTTCTAATACTTCTTGGTAAGGAATAGCACGGCAGTTGGGATTTTTAGGGCAGCTAATAGGACGTAAATAAAGATACTCTTTGTCTTGATTGCGTGTCGTGACACGGGTGACTGTCATGTGTGATTGACACTCACCGCAGACAACCAATCCAGCCAGAGAACGCGGCGCACTCGCACTCCGAGGCGGTAAACGACTGTTGCGGCGCAAAAGTCGTGAAACCTGCGCGGCTTCTTCCCGAGAAATTATGGGAGCATGGGTATTGGAGATAATTTCACCATTTTGATAAGCTGTATCACCGCGATACACTGGATTAGTCAGCCAACGGCGACCGGTGGTGACAGAGATTTTTTTGCCGTATTTTTTGGCAATATTACGAACTGCTCCCCGTAAGGAACCATAAAGTAAGAAGTGTTCAAAAAAATCTTTGACTACTGGGGAAGCACTACGGTCAATAGTATATTTTCCTTTGCCTCGACGGTAGCCGTAAGGTGCTTTCCCTGGTGGGGGTGCGGCGTCGAGACGGTTACGGGCATGTCCTTGGCGGATGCGGCGACTGCGTTGCTGGTACTGAATTTCGTGTAGTAATTTTAGCAAGTCAGCGCATCCGCTTGTATTTTCAAGGGAATTGTCAGCTTGCTCGATAGCAATCAGTATTATTCCTATTGCTTGGAGTTGTGCGATCGCGTCGCTAACGGACTCTAAAGTATCCCCCAATTCTGACAAGCGGCGGATGATCAGATAATCTGGTGGTTCGGTTTTACAGTCGTTGAATAGTTGTTGTAGTTGCGATCGCTTTCCCAAATCTTGATAAATTTGATCCACCTCCCATCCCCATGTAGTTGGATCGGGTGTAGGTTCTAGTAGGGGATCGCTGTAGGTGTAGGCGAAGATTTTCATTAACTAATGCCCCATGCCCCATCTCTATGCTTGGCTGAGTTCGATAATGTTACCATCTGGGTCTTGAGTGAAGAGGGCGGCGCGTCCGGAGGCGCTGGCTTGGATGGGACAGTTATGATTTAGTAGTTGCTGTTTGGCTGCGTCTAAGTCAGTAACTGAGAAGGCGATATGAGGGTTGCGTCCCCATTTTTCATGTTGGGGTTTTGGTGTTGTTGGCGCGACTATTAAGTGAATTTGATATGCACCGACTTGATACCATGCACCAGGGTATTTTAGAGAGCGGTCAATTTTGGACCATCCTAATACTTTGCCATAAAAATGCTCAGCTTGTTCTAAATCAGTTACAAGAATGGCTGTGTGGAGACACTGGGTGATCTGCATTGTTTTTATTGTGAGAGTGCTTTAATTAAATTTTGACTTAGAAAGATCTATTCCAATATACTTTGAATCTCCTCAGTATCCCATGTGATAAAATAAATATCAAAATGATCGCGCTATCCCATGACGACTAATAAGTTACCGAAAAAGAAAGATAAAAAAACTCAGATTTCCGAGCATCCCCACAGCATTGCTTGCTGGCAAATTTGAAGGGGAATTTTGGGAAAATACCCTTTTAGAAATTCAAAATTTGAGAGAGATAGAAAAGCAAGAAGTTAACAAAACTTTAGACAATAAATAACTTGTATATTTTTGGACTAAGTGTACTTACTTGATACCAGTATTGTTAGTAATTATCTCGACCGAAGACGTAATTTTCCTCAATTGGTAGAACAGATTTTAAGCACTCCAGCCGAACAGATATTTATTAGTATCATTACAGTCGAGGAAATAATCCAGGGAGCTTTAGCAAGCATTCAGAAGCAGGAGGCAAAATTCATCTATCACAGATGCTTACAGATATTTTGAAGAGCTATTTGCAGCATTACATTACTTTCAAATTTTGCCTTATACGAGTAAAGCAGAAGAAATTTATCAATCCCTATCTGCCAAAGTAAAAC
>CAZZYE010001312.1:0-2300 GCA_964658145.1 uncultured Stigonema sp. | reverse complement strand
AATGTGGTCAATTCTACGAGATGAAACGTCCGAATTCCCTTACACACATGATGTTCAATTTGTGAGCGTGCCTAAGTCCTAAAAAAATAAATGGAAGAATTAACAATTCTCCAAAAGACATACGATTTGATTAAATGGTACGTTCCGATTCTGAATCCCTTACCATCGGTTTCATAAAATGAATTTATGAAACCGATGGTAAATTGATTGTATTATTTATTATAAAGTATAATTGCTGTTCGTTATGCCAAGGAGAAACTGGCTCAATTAAAAGTACTTGATTTAATGCGTACAGCTATGATGTCAGTAAAGTTCTAGACAATGCAGAATTGGACTACTGAAAAGTTCTTGAATTGCCTCTGCCCCAGAACGGAGTAAAGTTTCCACCTGCTTAGTCGGCGCGTTTCCACAGCGCAGCCATAATACTTTAGGCGGTGCCCCATACAAACGACTTCTCTCCATAAAGTCCGCATCTTGAGTCACGATGCAAAAATCTTGCATTTTTGCGAATTCCCATATTTCGGTATCATTGATTTCTGCCAGTCCATGAAACTGAACGTGGCTAGAATCAGGGAAAATGTCAGCTAGTTGAGTCACTAACTTCCGACTCAAGTTTTGATCAAACAGTAGTTTCAAATAGCACCTTTTGAAACAATTAGACGATGTTCTCGGTCAGCAGCGAATTCTAAGCAAGCTCTAATATCTTCCTCTGTCAACTCAGGGAAGTCATCTAAAATTTCTGCGTGAGACATTCCCGCCGCCAGCCAACCAAGAACGTCGTAGACCGTGATTCGCATCCGTCGAATGCAAGGTTTGCCACCGCGCTTGTCTGACTCAATCGTTATAATGTCACGATAACTCATAATAGGACTGGATTATACACTGTCCCTTCAAGTTTAGCCTGAATATTTAAGAAACAGAATTGACGACATTGTAAGGGCGCGGTTTCCGCGCCCCTACGATATTGTGTCTACCCGACTGTAATTAATTTGCGCGAATTGCTTGAAAAATCCTCCTGTAGACCTTTACTATTTCTGTCAATGCGTAAGTTCTAGTTCAATAGACAGTTCGCGAAAATTAATTATGCGTTACCTGAAACCCTTGGTAGAGACGCGATTAATCGCGTCTCTACTTTTATGGAGATGTCTAATAAGCTAAAGGGAACATTTGAAGGAAGTCCCACCCGTGGATGAAGGTCGAATAGTGAATATACTCTCTTGGATGGTCCTGTTCTCGGTGGTCACTGTCCATTATTTGGATAAATTCAGCATGCTCATCTGGCGAAGCACCCACGGCACACCCAGCTGACCAACGGCCGATGTCATCCCCAGGACTGCTCTCATGGTCTTGAGTGTGTTGGTTTACGCCAAAGTTATTGCCTGTATCAGGGGTTTTGTCATCTCCTCTCAAAACGGTGATTGACTCACACTGCATCAGTGCCTCTTGGTGCAAACGTCCACTGCCCCCAGTATGGATGCCTCTCTTCCAAGCCTTTGCTTGCTGAGGCACTTTGATGTCTGCGCACCCTTCGTCATTTTCTGGGTGTGTCCAAAAGTAGTAGCCGGGGTCGGTAGTAGCTAACCAGTTTCCCCGGAATTTGGGAACACCGTTAATGACTTCGATGACAGTGCGACGATCATTGTAGACAAAAGGTTGATTGCCGTTCCACTTTCCTTCGTTGTCCAATCCCCGAAAATACACAATATTGAACAGATTGGGACCACTATCTATGTGGTAACCCTGGTAATACATGTATTTGATAGTTTGAGAAGCCCAATCGTTGCTAAGTTTGAAACCAGGCACTAAATCTTGAGGGGCAACGTTAATCAAGCTAGTAGCTGTCTTTGGTCCCAACCCCTTCTCATCAATTTTACGGATCTTTTGATAGCGGCATAGCGCTTCCCAAGACTTTGGTCCAAAAACTCCATCGCAGGGAGGCAAAAGCAGCCCGCAAGAAGTTAGCAGTTCTTGAATCTTGACGGCGAGTCCTTTGTTAGAGGCGATCGCCTCCATCGTTGTATAAGCAGCAGCCTTGCTATTAGCCAAGTCTTCAAGAAGATTCTTTGTAGTTGTTAACATTTGGTAGCCCCTGATTTCTAGATTTATCAACTATTGACCGGAATAATTTGTAATTGAGATCTAAGTCCCTCGTTTTAGACAGAGAAAAAATAAGCGCGTTGCATCCGCACCTGTCTCCCCAGGATGTACTCTATGGGGTAATAATTACGAATCCATTTGACAATTCCCTAACTTTTCAGAGCAACAGAGCAACTTGACCGAATAATTCGTAATTCGTAATT
>CAZZYE010001311.1:1352-2302 GCA_964658145.1 uncultured Stigonema sp. | reverse complement strand
AATGGAAATTCTTCATTTTTAATTTTGCATTTTTAATTATTTCCTACTCCCGTACAGACGTTCCGGCGGAACGTCTCTTCGCCACGGACTATTAACGCAGTGGGAAACCAAGGTTTTTGAGGGCTTCACTCAGGCGATCGCGCCCCGATAAAGACTCAGCAAAAGCAACCCGTTTGACTGAATGCTCAGTCCAGTCACCAGGAATGTTCATCTGTTGAGCAGCGTAAAAGGCTTTCATTACCTCATTGTAGTGAGCGATCGCCTCATCTTGTTCTGCTAGCTGATAAATTTCCCGGTGCAGCACAGATGATTGCGGCAAACGAGGCTTAATAGCAGCAGCAATAGCTGGATCGGGATAGCCTACGCACAATCCAAATACAGCAAAGACATGGGGGGGCAAATTAAGTACCTCCGCTACTGCTTCCGGGTGGTTACGCATCGCACCGATATATACTGTTCCTAAGCTAAGAGATTCAGCGGCTACAGTTGCATTTTGAGCTGCCAATGCTGCATCTATTGTCGCCATGAGGAACATTTCCAAGTAGTCTAAACCCTCGTGAGGTAGTCCGCGACTTTCAGCAATGTGAGTCAGGCGAGCCAAATCTGCTAACCAAACCAGAAATAGAGGACACTGGCGAATGTGAGCCTGATTTCCAGCCAGTTGTGATAACTTTTCCTTGCGGTTTGCGTCTTCTACTGCTACTACGCTCCATGTTTGGAGATTAGATGAAGTAGAGGCAGATTGAGCCGCCGCCACCAAAGTTTCTAAAGTTCCTGAAGGCAAAAGATCAGGTAAATAAGCCCGAATCGAGCGATGAGATAGCAAAGTATTTAGGCTGTCATTCCAGGGAACATCTACATTGACAGCATCAACACCATAACGGCGACTAAGTAACTCAATAGGATTCGGCATAAATTGTTGGTTGTTGGTTGTTAGTTGTTAGTGGTTA
>CAZZYE010001311.1:0-1342 GCA_964658145.1 uncultured Stigonema sp. | reverse complement strand
GGCCGTTCGCCCCTACTAACCACTAACAACTTATTATATCTGTGGTGACAAAGCAGCATATTCTTCTGGTTTCAGCATCGCCGCTTTCACATCAATTGGTTTGGGTATTAATTTCAAGTTATAATATGTATCAGCAACTTTCTGTTGTTTAGCAATCAGTTGAGCATCGACTGGTACAACTCCAAAGTTTTTTCTAGAAGTTGCCTTTTTCATTGTTTCCAAATCAATTCCTAATACAGGTGCAAGAGTTTCTGCCACAGCTTGCCGATTTTTATCTGACCAATTTTCTAGTTTTTGAATTTCCTCTAAAATCGCCTTAACTGTTTGTGGATGCTCGGTAGCAAACTTGCGGCTAGCCAAATAATATCCGCCTTGGCTGCTAACAGACTTACCATCAATTAGAACACGGGCATTTAAGGCTTTTTCAGCTGCTGCATAAAATGGATCCCAAATTGCCCAAGCATCTATGCTACCCTTGGCAAATGCGGCACGGGCATCGGCTGGTGGTAAAGACACAGGTTGAATATCGCTGTACTGCAATCCAGCTTTTTCTAAAAGCTGCACTACAAAATAATGAGCGCTAGAACCTTTTTGAAAAGCAATTTTTTTGCCTTTGAGGTCAGCTAATGTTTTGATGGGAGAGTTTTGGGGAACAAGAAGAGCTTGACTGGCAGGGCTAGGAGCAATCCCAGCAATGTATGTGAGTGCAGCACCAGCTGCTTGGGCAAAAATTGGCGGTGATTCTCCTGTATGCCCAAAGTCAATACTTCCCACATTCATGGCTTCTAAAAGTTGTGGTCCTGCTGGAAAATCAATCCACTGAACAGATACTCCTTCAGGTTTCAGGCGGTTTTCTAGTACACCCTTACTCTTGATGATAATTGCTGATTTTTGATAGCCAAATCTGACGACTGATGCTTTGGTTTGAGTCGTATTACTAGCAGATTTAGCAGTAGGATTAGCTGAAGTATTAACTGAATTATTGGGTGTGCAAGCGGCAAACAACAAACTCAGGCACAAACCAGCGACAAAAGCAAACATGATCCTCTGGGGAAAGACGGATAATAATCTCTTTTGTCTTTCAAATCTAAGTAAGCTGGATTGTATCAAAGATATCCATGATATGCATTCAGATCCCTCCTGTACGATCGCCTGTCGTAAAAATTTTATCAGGTGGCTAATCATCAAACTTCTATACTCCTGAATTTACTTAAATTTGATATATTTACAGTATTATATAAATAAAAAACCACTTTTGAAAGGTCTGTTGTCGGCTTGCTTATACGTCAATACGGTTCAGTTAGTAACGTTTACTCCCTGAAGATCCCCCCAACCCCCCTTA
>CAZZYE010001310.1:0-2303 GCA_964658145.1 uncultured Stigonema sp. | reverse complement strand
TATATTAAGGCTTTAATTCCCCTTTGGATCTCAAAATAAGCGAACGTACAGTCAATACGGTTTAAATAAGATAATTTGCTTATTGATAACGTGTGTAGAGACGTTGCATTGCAACGTCTCTACATATCGGCAAATCCCACCAATAACCACTGGCTCTTTATTTGTTATTACAGTAAACATGGAGTGAAAATTAATTATGCGTTCGTTAAAACTCTTGGAAGATGTCTAGTGGCTTGCTACATTTCCTTGTAATGTTGCTGTCGTCGTTTCTCAATGCTGGCGGCGATGATCTCCTCATCAGAAATATTCCCCAGTATTTGATCCCTGTCTGTTGTGTAATCACCAGTACCCATCTCTAATTGCTGTATAAATCCCGTCATTCCGTCATTACCGAGAACTTTAGTCAATGCCTCAATTCCCATTTGCCGGATCTGTGCTGGAGTCAGCTTGGTAACATCTATCATTTTCATGCTTGTGAATTTGGGCAGAGGATCTGGACTTTTCTCCTGCGATTGACGCCGTTGCTTAATTCGGGTAACGATTTCCTCAACGGTCGGATTTCCCAAGATTTTGTCCCGATCTCGCGTGTAATCTCCACGACCTATCGTGAATTGCTGCATAAATCGTGCCATTCCAGCAGGTCCAAGGGCTAAGGCAAGCGTGTCTATTCCCAGTCGCGTAATTTCATCCTGTGTCAGCTTAGTCACGTCTATCATCTGTTACCTCTATTAGCCATTGCAGTGGGTTTTCTACTCTCACTTGTAGCAGGTACATTTGCTAGGTATTATATTAAATCTGCAAGAATTTCTGCACGATTAAACACTTACCCAGTGAAAAAGAACTATGACCCAGTACCGCATTACCTTACTCCCCGGCGATGGCATTGGACCCGAAATTATGGCAGTGGCGGTAGACGTGCTGAAAGTCGTAGGGAAAAAGTTTGATATTCAGTTTGAATTCCAAGAAGCACTCATCGGTGGTGCAGCAATTGACGCTACGGGTGAACCTCTACCAGCTGCCACCTTGGATATGTGTCGCAATAGCGATGCTGTATTACTTGCGGCGATTGGTGGTTACAAGTGGGATTCCCTACCATCCCATTTACGCCCAGAAGCTGGTTTGTTAGGACTGCGTGCTGGTTTGGGATTATTTGCCAATTTGCGCCCAGCAACAATTTTGCCTCAGTTGATTGATGCTTCGTCGTTGAAGCGTGAGGTTGTGGAAGGTGTTGATATTATGGTGGTGCGCGAACTCACTGGTGGGATTTACTTTGGCAAACCCAGGGGTATTTTTGCGACGGAAACTGGTGAAAAGCGCGGTGTGAATACGATGGCTTACACTGAATCGGAAATTGAGCGCATTGGGCGGGTAGGGTTTGAAGCAGCGCGGAAACGTCAAGGTAAACTCTGTTCGGTGGATAAGGCGAACGTGTTAGAAGTCTCGCAATTGTGGCGCGATCGCATCACTAAACTCTCTCAAGAGTATTCAGATGTGGAACTATCCCATATGTATGTAGACAATGCCGCGATGCAGCTACTACGCGATCCCAAACAATTCGATACGATCGTCACAGGCAATTTGTTTGGTGATATTCTCTCTGATGCTGCTGCTATGCTTACAGGTAGTATTGGGATGTTACCTTCTGCAAGTTTGGGTGCTTCTGGTCCTGGAGTTTTTGAACCTGTCCACGGTTCTGCCCCAGATATTGCCGGACAGGATAAAGCCAATCCTCTGGCGCAAGTTTTGAGTGCCGCTATGATGCTACGCTACAGTTTAAACCAACCAAATGCGGCAGACTATATTGAATCCAGGGTGTTGCAAGTTTTACAGCAAGGCGATCGCACTGGCGATATAATGTCCAAAGGAATGAATCTGTTGGGTTGCCGCGCTATGGGTGAGGCACTGATTCGCTCTACTGAAGAATAATCTCACAGTTTTAGCCGACATATTTTGGCAACTGTTGCTGTTTGTTTCAGATAAACTATAGACAAACCTAGAAAACAAAGCTTAGTGAGTGGTGTACGCTTTAAAACAAGGACAAGCAAACTATACCAATCCAAGGACCCAGCCAGCATTGATTGATCCTGCCGTTATCAAAGCCGCTGGGCAAATTTACCATGTTTACTGCGAGGTACATCCCGAAATAACTGGACAACCTTCAGGAGTAGCAATTAATCGGAAAAATCACCGGGGTAAGGTAATTTTTACTCACCAACCAGTTCTCTTGCCGGAAGAATGTTTTGTACCATTAAATCAGATTGAATCGTATGTCTATTAGTTAGTGGTTAGTAGTTAGTAGTTAG
>CAZZYE010001309.1:0-2304 GCA_964658145.1 uncultured Stigonema sp. | reverse complement strand
TATGAATTATGAATTATGAAACGAGTTGCTCATTCATCATTCATAATTTTTGAAGGCAAGAGCAAAGCGCTGAATACCAGCTAAATCAGCATGAATTTGAATGTTGCAATAGCTACCTTGATGAAGCAACATTTTTTGCACTGCATCTGCTTGTCCTGCCATCATCTCAATTAACCACACGCCGCCTGGTCGCAAATAGGAGGGAGAGATTTCTATTAAATGGCGGATGCAATTCAAGCCGTCGATACCACCATCCAAAGCTAGAGAGGGTTCATGGTTAACTACTTCCGGTTGCAGGGTTTGTAAGGTGCTGGTGGGGATATAAGGCGGGTTGGATACCATGCCACTGAACTGACCTAGAAGGAACTCCAGAGGCTCCCACCAGGAACCTTGATAAAAGCGAATGCGCTCTGCAAAACCAGAATTACGGGCGTTTGCCGCAGCAATCAACAGCGCTTGGTGACTGTAATCAACAGCGTGAATAGTTGCCTTAGTGAAGACATCTGCCAGTCCCACCGCGATCGCCCCACTACCAGTTCCCAAGTCAGCCCAGTGTCCTTGCTGCAAAGGCAAAGACGCAGCACTTCGCGCCAAATCAATCAAGCACTCTGTTTCTGGTCTGGGAATCAAAACATCTGGAGAGACTGCGATTTTAAACTGTCGCCAGGGTGTAACTCCTGTAATGTACTGCACTGGCAAGCGGTCATTTAATCGCCTCTGCCATAGAGCCTCTAATTCTTTTAAAGGTAGCTGAAGCTGAATTTGACCCCAGTCTTTAAAAGACTCCAAACGCAGTGCCAAACGGTCTAACCCAGCGATCTCTTGTAGTAACCAATCTACTTCAGAAGGTGGGACATCAGTGGCGATCGCAGCGAGAATCGCCGCATTCCGCCACTGCCAAAGTTGTAAACCAGAAATTACTTCTGGCTGTTTATCCGCCATGCCTCAATTTCGGGAGATTGGTCTACTATTTTTTCGGGGTGGGAGTAGCAGAATTGGACGTATTATTTCTAGGCAGCTTAGTGATATATTCTCTAGCTGCTTTGTCGGGATATAAAATAACTTGGTTAAGCCAAGGGTCGTTTTTGTCCTTCAATGTCTTAATGACTCCGTCTACGTCTATTACCTGAATATCCGCTTTGGGAAATTTTGACTTCACCTGACCCAACAAACCCTGTGCATCGTCCTTACTTAAAAACAAAGGAATAATTTCTTGCTTTTCAGATGCCACTTTAATTGGTACATATCCTTTATCCGGCGCAAATCTGACGGCAAAAACAGGTACGCTCTTAAACTGCTGTACCTGTTGCCCACTAGCACGTAGCAATTCCATGGCTCCTTTAACCTCCTGATCCACAGGTTTAAAGGCAAATAACAGATGGTTTGGCTGGTTTTTAGTTTGTTGCAACTGCTGATAAATCACTCCCAAGGGCACTGCTGTCACTTGGAGGCTTTTCACTATTTCTGTCATTTTCGGGTCTTTGTCTTTCACATTCCGCAGATCGTTGATAAAAGCCTGAGCCTCCTGTTGACTCATATAAACACCTGTTACCGAACCGCCTTTTGCACCCGATTGATTCGTCGGTAGGGGACGACTCAGCGGTAAACCTTGAGGATTGGTGATTAAAAAAACAGGTACTGAATCCAGTTTCTCTTTAATTTGTTGGTCTGATAATGCTAGCACTGGGGCGTTTGGGCTAAATAGCGTTGCCAGCAGAGTACTCCCTACTAAAGTTAATGTTGTACCCCGGCGAATTAATGATTTCATGACTTCTCCTAGCATCAATATTTCAATCAAGTCGAGACTTCAGTTGGATGTGTACACATCCAACTTGTTTTAGTTATAGTATCCTCTTCGCCGATTGTATATTGCTCTGGTGGCGACGAAAAATTTCCGAGATTCGAGAAGCGCGACAAAGCGATTTTATTGCCTTTACATAAGCCTGTGGACGCTATTACATAGTAAATCGTTCCACCTACCGCCACTAAGATAATGTCTGAATATTTACACAAGTTGTGAATTTCTCAGGACTGGCTGCAAGCCAATTAAATTGGCTTTCGGAGTGCTGCGAAATCAGCATGATAGCCGAATAGCTTTCATTGCAGTTAACCTGTAAAATACGCAATTTAAATGTAGCTTAAATCATAAGTAAGATTCTTAGAGAAACCCGGTTTCTGGACCAATACGGTTCAGTTAGAAACCGTCACTCCCTGAAGATCCCCCCAATCCCCCTTAATCAGTTAGAAGCCGTCACTCCCTGAAGATCCCCCAACCCCCCTTAAAAAGTTCTGCTTTTTCCCCCC
>CAZZYE010001308.1:0-2304 GCA_964658145.1 uncultured Stigonema sp. | reverse complement strand
TTCGGGTGACGCTCGTTCCTCGCTACCGCTTCGCTAACGCAGTCGCCTACGGAGGAGCCAGTGCTGTTCGCGAAGCGTCTCCCCTTGGGAGAAGACGGGTTTCCCGTCGCAGGCACCTGGCGTCGGAAACCCTCCGGCAGCGCTGTCTCACGAATTACGAATTATTTAGTATTGTTTCAGGTAGTCTCAGAATCAGAATCCCGACCTTTTTCGCTACCAGCTTTGATGCACTTTTCTACTAAAGGCTGAACCTGATCGAAATCTTTCCAACCAAGAATTTCCGTTACTTTTTTCTCCAGATTTTTATATGTGCGGAAAAATTCTGCTAATTCATCTAATCGGTGTGGTGCTAAGTCTTTCAGGGATTTGACAGAAGCATAGCGCGGATCTTTGTCGGGAACACAAAGAATTTTTTCGTCGCGATCGCCGCCATCAATCATCTCTAACATGCCAATGGGGCGTGCTGCTATTATACACCCTGGAAAGGTTGGCTCGTCCATTATAACTATTCCATCTAGCGGATCGCCATCATCAGCCAGAGTATTGGGTACAAAGCCGTAGTCAAATGGATATTGTACCGACGAGTAAAGTACGCGATCTAGGGCAAAAGCTTGCAGATCCTTGTCGTATTCGTATTTATTTTTACTACCACCTGGAATTTCAATCAGAACGTTAATTAAACCTGGTTTAGGTTGGGCAGGAATACGGGATAAGTCCACAACACAACTCCTCAGCTAATAGTGAATTATAGGAAGGCTCCCGTGTTGAATTTTATGCTAAGACGGACTTGTTTTTTTAAAACTCCCCTCAGACGACCTGAAAAAACTTAAAATTCATACCCCTATAGCTTTATACTCTTACCCCCTTACACCTTTTTCTTGGTCACAGCACCACCGAGATTCGTCTATTCTTTAATGGTTTTTACGCTATTGTAGGTAATTTGCTGATGCTGCACACTGGTTGAAGAGTAGTTAGCTATCACAAACAGGGGTAGCGTCAGAGTTAACAGAGCGATCGCAGTTCCCACAATATCTGCCAATCGATGGGAATATGTGTCGTTATTGGCAGATGGGGTATTTGAATTCATAAAAAATTGAATCTCGTCAAATGACTTGGTTTTCAACTCTCCGATCGAGAGCCTTGTTGCTATTTTAACTATTTTTTTCCGATAAACAATCTGCTCATTAAGAATAGTAATCATGATTATGAAAAAAACCGCCACTAGATTAGGGCGGTCTGGTTAAGCAATCGGAGGGTATTTACAGCTTACTCTGCTAATTTTGGGAATGTTGTAGCAAAGTTTGCATTTTTTGTCAATGTGACAAAATGAAGTGCAACTAACGTCTCCCGTAAGCACTGATCGGTTCCTTGATAAAGCGAATGTAAAGATGTTTGAACGTAGACTTAATCACGCGAGGCATACCAAAATCGATGGGTATGAACTTGTCTGGTAACCGCCAATCGTCAATTTTTAGGAGGTTGGGATCTAAGTGGGGAAAGTGGATAGATTCCAGTTCTGTGCCAACTCCTAGCCGTAATGAAGCCGCAACAGTAAGTACTTGTGCTGGTGGAACATTCAAGATTTCCACCATTGCCCGATCCAAGGCAAATACATCTGGTGATGCCCCCAAAATGCCTAGTGGACGCGGTTCACCACCACTAGGACCATTACCCTCATGACCGATGATGCCATCTAGTATAGTTAAGTTAGGATTAATCGTTCTAGCGGTTTCAACCAACATTTCACCAAATCGGTTCGGATCGAGTCCCGCTTCCATATGCCACCAAGCTTTCATTTTGCCAGGGACACAACCAAATAGGTTTTTTACTCCTAAAGTCAGCACCAACTGGGCGTGGGATTTCACCTTAGGTAAATTAATCACCACATCCGCCTCCATCGCCTCTTTACTAAGAAGCAGGTGGTTCAACTCTTCGTTTACGGTTTGGTAACGCTGACCATGAAAATCGATGATTGGGATATTCAGGGTTTCTAAAATAGGCAAATAGCCATTTGCTACTGCTACTCCCTTAGCACTGCCAAAAGCCGGACTATCCCCTAAAAATGGCTTACCACCAGCCTCAATCACCATCTGAGCAACTGCATAAACCACTTCCGGGCGGGTGGTACACTCTTTACTAGGGCGTGCCCCTGTAAGTAGATTGGGTTTGAGTAAGACGCGGTTCCCCGGTTTGACAAACGTCGCCATTCCCCCTAAAGGTTCCAGCAGCGTTTCTAAAGACTCTCTCAGTGCCTCCTGTGCGTAAGAATCAGCGCGAATTAAACTGACGGATGGAGTTTGCATA
>CAZZYE010001307.1:0-2307 GCA_964658145.1 uncultured Stigonema sp. | reverse complement strand
AGCAATTAGCAATTAGCAATTAACTAACAAGTTGTTTCAACGTTTTCAGCGATTCCTCCACATGCCCTTTGGAGTTAAACATCGAGTTGAAAATGTACTGCACAACCCCCTGTGGATCGATAACGTAAGTGACGCGACCAGGAAACAAACCAAAAGCTGCGGTTGCGCCGTATTGCTTCCGCACTTGGTCGCCTTTGTCGCTCAAGAGGGTAAACGGTAGCTGGTACTTAGCAGCAAATTTTTGGTGAGATTCGGGTGAGTCGCTACTCACACCGATAACTTCTGCGCCAGATGTTTTAAATACTTCGTACTGATCGCGAAAAGCACATGATTCCGTTGTGCATCCGGGGGTGTCGTCCTTAGGGTAAAAGTACAAAACGACAGCCTTGCCACGAAGATCTCTCAGGCTAACTGGCGATCCCTTCTGGTTCGGTAATGTAAAATCGGGAGCCGTATCCCCTACTTTAATTGCCATAAGATTTATAATCCCCAATAATAACTTATACTTTACACCAACTAATTATTTATCACCGATCTTCGGGTGCGCTCTTGCTTCGCTGTAACGCATCATCATTGAAGCTTGGTTAAAAAATTTTGGAAAGTTGAAGTAGTAAATCTGCAGGAACGATTAAGAGAACTTAAAATAATTCCCGTGTCACAGCTAGAGAGTGACTAATTATCCGTACTCCTCCCAATCCTCTATTTGTAACCCCTCTACACGGCTAAACTCATTTACATTATGAGTTACTAAAATGAGATTATTTGCCAAAGCAATAGCCGCAATTTGTAAATCATAAGCACCGATGGGAGTCCCCAAAGCAGCAAGCTGAGTGCGAATACGACCGCAAATTTCTGCTGCAACACCGTCAAAAGGTAAGCTAATAAATTGACTGAAAAATTCTCGCAATACTTGTAAATTTCTGTCTTGGCGTGAACCCCGATAAGCACCGTAATAAAGTTCAAACTTTACCACATCGCACAGAGCTATATCCTCTGTTGCCAATGCACTTAAGCGACGAAATATCGGTAAACTGCGCCGATTAATGTATCCAATGCAAGTGTTAGTATCAAGCAAATAAATCATCCCAGTTCCTTTCCTGAGGCTCTCCTTGAGGTTCAAGAACCAAAGGTTCTCCCTCCCAAGCACCGAATGTGTTCTCAAAGAAACCAGGTGTCCAGCCTAATTCTTGGGATGTTTTGGTTTTACTTTCCGTCTCCAAGGGCTGATAGATTACCATGATTTCTACATCCCGATTCGTTAGACCTAACGGAATATTAATATGTAACATTCCGTCTGCACCCACATGAGAGCGTACCTTGATGCTTCGCATACCCTAACCTCCTGCCATTTCATTAAAAATAGCAAATAAGCGAGACTATAGGGCTAAAGTTCAGGCGTCGTAACAGATTTAATTGGCGATTGATCGCGAAAAGCACATGATTCCGTCGTGCATCCGGGGGTGTCGTCTTTAGGGTAAAAGTACAAAACGACAGCCTTGCCACGAAGATCTCTCAGGCTAACTGGCGATCCCTTCTGGTTCGGTAATGTAAAATCGGGAGCTGTATCCTTCGCTGCTACATACGGAATACTGTTCGTAATTTATGTATAATAAAGACCGACGCACGGTGCTGTAAGAAGGTAGTCTATTTTTTGAGGGTTTTAAAAGGTCAATTAACTCCTCGTGGTAGCTTGAAATCCAATCTCCAATTGCTAAAAATCCTCTATTCCCGTATTCGATCGCTCTTAGTAAATAAAGCTAAGCATAGTGGAAGAGTATGGCGTTGTCCGGCACGGCGACGGGGGTCTTTTAGTCCAATAAAGGCTTCTATAATTGCGATTTCACACACGGTAGTAGATGCATTGTGCAGAATTTGCGCACTCATAGTACCATATACTGCCCATATTTAGAATGAAATAGCCCTGCTGCTACTGCCCAAAACCTTTGCAACAAAGAAGTTCTCTTGATCATATTTAGGCTCTCTCTTATTTGTGACAGGATGACATCAGGAAATTATCATTTCCAACATTACTTTATCATTTACTATTACTTTTAAAACCATATATTTTATTGAGTTTATAGGAGAGCATAATTCAAGAATGCGATCGCTATAAAGTTTGACAGCCTGTCTTTTGATATCTGTACAAAAATCTGCTAATACAATCGCTAAATATAGCGTTCACTAATCATTTGTGAACGCGGATAAACCCTGTTGATTACAGAATTTTTCAAATAAATATGCCACATTGTAGGGGTAACCGTTCAGGGGGGGTAGGAGTGCGATCGCGCTCAGATAGGGATCAACAGA
>CAZZYE010001306.1:0-2307 GCA_964658145.1 uncultured Stigonema sp. | reverse complement strand
CACAGGGAAACAGTAATATCCCTGACCAACCTACGAATACAAAGCGATCGCGCTTTAGCCAGTCATCGAGAGTGTCAAACCACCCTCTGCTACTGGGGGCGCGTCCAACTGCGATGGTCATCGGACTAAAATCCTCTTTTTTACTAAAATTGCAACGTTTTTGACGTATTAACGTTTGTTTTCGACACTTTCAGCTGCTTTAAGGCGGCTGATTTTATGAGAATTTGCCTTCTATTTAGTTGGCTCTTCTCACTATCAAGTGCCATACCGTTTTCACTTGCTGTTGACACTCGTACACCTAGAATGAGTAGGATTGTTAGACTCAGACTGCCGATCAGCGGTTGTCTACTTAAGGTCTTACATTCTGATGTGCCTAGTCTTTACAACTTGCTACTAAGTGCGTTAATTCTTAGAGGCAACACGGTACTTAATTAAGATTGTACAACTGCGTCTCTAATGGCGGCAAATTAATCTCCACCTTTATATAAGGTAAGATTTCTTTGCAACTTTTGTAACTTAACGATTCTTAATTTATCACATTGGTGGGCGTTTGTACTCAATCCACATGAACCTATAATTATTATAAATATCAGAATTTTAACAAACTGACACAAGTTTTCTCATAAATCTTAAAAAAAAGCTTTTGGAGAGGAAGCGGTCAGCAATCTTGAGCAGGGGGGCAGGGAGTATCATAATTTCTCCCCTACTCCCGACGGACGTACAGACGTTCCGCCGGAACGTCTCTTCTTATGGCAAACTTGATCGTGGGGAATATTGCACACGCCAAGAATGACGACATCAACAACCATTAACAAAGGCGAGTCGCCTAACGGCGATCGCCTCCCTTCACGCTTGCTGCATCAGGAAGTTCTCGGCTCTCGCCGATTCAGCAACTACTGGTGGGCATCTATCGTTTCCTTGGGAGCCACGGGCTTCTTGCTCGCTGGAATTTCCAGTTACCTGAAAATTAATTTACTCCTAGTGAGCAACCCAACTCAACTGGTATTCGTACCTCAAGGTTTGGTTATGGGGTTATATGGGATCGCTGGCTTGCTCCTAGCCTTGTACCTATGGCTGATAATTTTATGGGATGTAGGCGGCGGATACAACGAGTTTAATCAGGAAACTGGCACTGTCAAAATTTTCCGATGGGGATTTCCTGGGAAAAACCGTCAAATACAAATTGACTGCTCTACACAAGATGTACAATCTGTCAGAGTTGATATCAAAGAGGGTCTTAATCCTCGTCGCGCACTCTACTTGCGCGTGAAGGGACGTCGAAACATTCCCTTAACACGGATTGGTCAACCCTTATCTTTAAAAGAGTTGGAAATTCAGGGTGCTGAGTTAGCTCGGTTTTTAGGAGTGACATTGGAAGGACTTTAAGGAATTGTTAGTTGTTAGTTGTTAGTGAACCAGCGCTCTTTGGAGGGTTTCCCTCCGTAGGCGACTGGTGAACCCGAAGGGTTGTTAGTTGTTGGTTGTTTGGAGCCAAGCAACAACCAACAACCAAAAATTAATGACTAAAATCCAAAATTGCGTGAGAAGATAGGATAATCTGGTTAAGTTTGTTACTAGCAATGCGGGTAAAAATTTCACAATTTTTATTTACTCTTTTGATTGTCGGTGCGTTGATGTTAGGGAGTTGTTCAACACAACAGGTAACTTCTAATACAACAGCCACCTCTACGGCTAGTGAAGCAAGCACTAATACAACTGCCGAGACAACCACAGCAGCAACCACAGAGACGACCTCTGTATCTGAAACTATAAGTGAGAGTATTCCTGGAATGAAAGATTTACCACGACTCGAAGGCAAGGCGACTGTGGTGATGACCGTAAAAGGCTCACCGATTACTATCGAAGTAGACGGCAACGATGCGCCAATCACCGCTGGCAATTTCGTAGATTTAGTTCAGCGGGGCGTTTACAACGGCTTAGTTTTTCATCGAGTTGTGCGCCAACCCCAACCGTTTGTGGTTCAAGGAGGCGATCCCGAAAGCAAAGACCCGAAAGTTTCAGTAGATAGGTTGGGAACAGGTAGTTTTATCGATCCAAAAACCAAAAAAGCTCGTTACATACCATTAGAAATTAAACCGCAAGGCTCAGACACGCCGATTTACGGAAAAACATTAGAGTCGGCTGGTGTGAATAAGCC
Source organism: uncultured Stigonema sp. (assembly GCA_964658145.1). Classification (GTDB taxonomy): domain Bacteria; phylum Cyanobacteriota; class Cyanobacteriia; order Cyanobacteriales; family Nostocaceae; genus Stigonema. Next base: position 149 of record CAZZYE010001306.1, on the reverse strand, counting down.
GCCTGTATTGCAGCATAAGCTGGGTGCAGTGGCAATGGCGCGATCGCAAATGCCTGACTCTGCAAGTTCCCAGTTTTACTTTGCATTAGCAGATCTAGGTTTCCTAGATGGTAGCTACGCTGTGTTTGGCAATGTTACCCAAGGCATGG
>CAZZYE010001305.1:0-2309 GCA_964658145.1 uncultured Stigonema sp. | reverse complement strand
TCCCCATTCCCCAATACTTACTTTTCAACAGGAATATTCGCTACTTCCAACCGCAGTTTTTGAGCGGGATAATCAGTTAGAGCGAGTGAGATGCGCTTGACATCATCCAGCAAAGCCGTAGGAATACTCACTGTGCCAGAAAATGTTGGTCCATTTGCCGGCAATTCTGCTGGTAAGCCGTCTGTACTGGCACTCAGTGTTCGTCCTTTGTCATCAGTGACATCCAAAAAACTATATAGAAAGCGCACTGAATCAGCGCCTTTGTTCTGCATTTTTACGGCTAATAGTAAAGCACCGCCAGAGTAGCGAGCAGATTGCACCGCCAGGGAAACCCCCTCACTTTGGGCAGAAATAGGAAATCCTGGTTGAGGTTTTTCTTCAGCTACTTCCTGCGTTTTTTTCTCGAATAGCTTCTTCTTGCTACTATTGGCTTCCTCGTCTTCTTCATCTGGCTTTTTTGATTTAGCAGCCTTAGCTTTGCCGTCGATCCGTGCCTTGACGATTTTTAGGATCTCTTCCTCTTTTAATAAAGTCAGCCCTCCATGTTGCGGGTTATTTGCCTTACTGCTGGCGAATTTGGTTGTAGGACGGGCATCTGGTGCTGTTACACCTTTGAGCGCTTTGCTCCCCATATCAAATCCCAAAAACGCACTCACAGAACCAGCTCCCAACATCAGGGTTAACAAACTCAGCGTCAGAACTACAGTTGAATTTAGTTTCATTGCTAACGAGCTATGGCAGCTATATTCCTAGTTTATTTAAAATTATTACTGAGAGCCAACTTAATCAATAATAGTCTGCGTTATTGCACTGTGATAGTTCACATGCTTTAAACTCATGCTACAATCAATCGGATGGTAAGGTTAACAGTCACGCTGGAGAGCGCTTTACTTGTGCTAAAATTACGTATCAGGGTAATGTAGCGGTTTAAGTAACAGACTTATCCAAACCTAAAACCTAGCTAAACAAGCGCCTTTGGCCGATTGGGGAGGCAGCGAACTCATAATTCGCCTTCAGACTGGTTCGATTCCAGTAGGGCGCACTTAATCAGGAATTGTTAGTGGTTAGTTGTTAGTAGGACAATTATCAACTGTAAGGGCTAACCACTAACAATACGCCACTTCTAGCGAGGTGGAACACTCTCAAACCGGAATTCAGTACCAACTTTGAGATTGTTGGCATTCAAACGGGGAGACGTGAGGAGCGATGTGTTGTAAGGATTTGGTAAATCTGGAGTGCGAATATATGGACCACTCCTAACCTGTTGGTTCAGGATATCGCGATAGACAATGTTAACTAACTCAGCATCTCGCCCGATTTCATTTTCCGGAAAGGAGTTCTGGAATAAAGAACCAGGTCCAACTATCCAATCTATCTGACGTTTTAAGGTCTGATTGCCGTAGAAATTGGGATCGTTTTTAAAAAAAGCTCTTTCAAATACCTCATTTGGCGTTTCATAACCGGGTGTTGCCGTTTCGGCTGTGGCACGGAGCGAAACAGTTACAGTAGCAAAAAATACTAATAAACCACTGAGGGTTTTGCAATTTAAACCCATGACCATAACTCCTCTATTTTTGAGCGAATCTTAACTTATGCTTAATTTCAGAACTCTTGTGAGTTCAACTTTTGGTTTAGCACAACTTTTAATGCGTTGTAATGACTTATCAAGCCGAAACCCACACTCAGTCACATTTGTGGGCAGCTACTGCCAATCTGACCGTTGTACGCCAACAATTACTAGATTTATTTTGCCAATTGGCATACCAAGAGGGTGATTTTGTCCTCTCTTCAGGGCAGCGCAGTTCTTACTACATCAATGGTAAGCAGGTGACACTTCATCCCTTAGGCGCTTTGGCGATTGGTCGCATTCTCTTATCCCTACTGCCATTAGATACCCAGGCAGTAGCAGGTTTAACACTGGGAGCAGATCCAATTGTCAGTGCCGTGAGTGTGGTTTCTGCCTACGAAAACCGACCGATTCCCGCACTGATTATTCGCAAAGAAGCCAAGGGTCACGGAACCAGGGCGTATCTTGAAGGACCATTATTGCCAGCAGGGGCGAAAGTCGTGGTTTTAGAAGATACCGTCACTACTGGACAATCTGCAATGAAAGCAGTTGAACGACTCAAAGAAGCAGGTTATACTGTTGATCAAGTAATTTCACTAGTAGACCGCAAGCAAGGGGCAGCAGAGTTTTACCAGTCTATACGGTTGAAGTTTGAAGCGGTGTTTACAATTTCAGAAATTCAGGAACGATACCAGAAATTAGGGAGTGGGGAGTAGGGAATTAAAAATTAAAAATTAAGAAT
>CAZZYE010001304.1:0-2312 GCA_964658145.1 uncultured Stigonema sp. | reverse complement strand
ATGAATGGTGAATTATGAAGTTTCATCATTCATCATTCATCATTTAGAGGACTCCGGCGGGCAATATAGGATGGGCGAGTTCTTCTTTCTCAAAAACTCGGTCAATCAGACCATATTCCTTAGCTTGGTGAGGAGTCATATAGAAGCTGCGATCCATATCCTTCTCAATTTTTTCCTTAAGCTGACCTGTGTTTTCAGCTAGGATATCTAGCATCGTTGCTTTATTTGCCAAAACTTCCCGCGCGCGGATTTGAATATCTGTTGCTTGACCTTGGGCGTAGCTCTTAGGTTGGTGCAAGATAATAGAAGCATTGGGTAAGCTAGCACGGCAACCCCTTGTCCCTGCACTAAGGAGCATCGCTGCCATACCCATCGCCGAACCAATACAAATGGTGTAAATGGGGGGCTTGATGTATTTTATTGTGTCATAGATGGCGAAAGCTTCAGTTTCAAAGCCAATAGGGTCGCCACTGTAACCGGAAGTACCAGTAGAGTTGATATAGATTTTAATTGGTTTTTCCGGATCGTCAGACTGTAAATACAACAGCTCCGCAACGATTAGTTCCGTAACAGCAGGCACCAGTGGCATCCCAAGATAGACAATTCGCTCCTTCAACAATAAAGAAGGTAAATCTGGCGGTGGTGTGCGGTAGAAGTTATCGCCATAGTAGGGGGCTTGAACAGCCCTGATGGGAGAATTATCCATAGCAACTGTTGCCTGTATAAATGCCGTTAACTGTAATACATCCTAGCGCGATGCTAGCACTGTTGGAGGTGTGGATTTCTCGCTTTTTGGGGTATGGGGCATGGGGCATGGAATTTTTCTATCAATTCCTAATACCACGCGAACTTTGGAGCAATGCCCCATCTCAAAAAAATAAGCAATGGACATAATGCTAGAGAACTGTACCAGTAGCCCTATGCCCCATGCTCATTCCTTATTATTAAGGTATGTTTATGGAAGAGCTTTTGCGTAGCGCTAAGCTAGCGCTTTGAAGTTATTTATAAATATGTATATTCTAGATAGGAAACTTGGGTTATGAAGGTTAGCTTGCAGCCGAGTCTAAATGATGACAACTTGGACGCCAATCTACCTAATAGTCAACGTCAGTTGGCTGTTTCTATTTCAGCGATCGCAGAATATATGGATCGCAACGTCCCGCTGAATTTATGCCTAATTCTCGACCATAGTGGTTCGATGACTGGGCGACCACTAGAAACTGTCAAAAAAGCGGCAACCCTGATTGTTGACAGACTCAATCCTGAAGATCGCCTCAGTATTGTCGTTTTCGACCACCGTGCTAAAGTCTTAGTACCTAATCAAACTATTGAAAACCCAGAGCGGATCAAACAGCAAATTAACCGCCTTGCTGCTGATGGTGGCACTGCTATTGATGAAGGATTACGTTTAGGTATTGAAGAACTAGCGAAGGGAAAAAAAGAAACTGTTTCTCAAGCCTTTTTATTAACCGATGGCGAAAATGAACACGGAGACAACAATCGCTGTTTGAAATTTGCCCAATTGGCTGCTGGCTATAATTTAACTTTAAACACTTTGGGATTTGGTGACAATTGGAACCAAGATATCCTAGAAAAAATTGCCGATGCTGGTGGTGGTACACTGTCTTACATTCAGCAACCAGATCAAGTGGTAGATGAGTTTAGCCGCCTTTTCACCCGCATTCAAACGGTAGGACTGACTAATGCTTATTTGCTGTTCTCCCTTGTGCGGAATGTGCGGCTAGCAGAATTAAAACCCATTGCTCAAGTCGCCCCCGAAACAATAGAATTGCCAGTACAACCAGAAACCGATGGACGATTGGTAGTGCGTTTGGGAGATTTGATGAAGGATGTGGAACGAGTGATTTTGGCAAACCTTTATATCGGACATTTACCACAAGGTAGACAGACTATCGCCAATTTGCAAGTTCGCTACGATGATCCCGCCCAAAACCACACAGGGTTACTTTCAGAAAATATCACAGTTGAGGCGAATGTGACTGGAGTTTATCAACCGGCTGTTGATCCCCAAGTGCAACACCATATTTTGGCATTAGCGAAGTATCGGCAAACGCAGTTGGCAGAGGCGAAATTGCAACAGGGCGATCGCGCTGGTGCAGCAACGATGCTGCAAACTGCTGCCAAAACCGCTTTGCAAATGGGAGACACAAGTGCAGCAACAGTGTTGCAAACCTCTGCCACTCGCTTGCAGGCTGGAGAAGAACTATCGGAGAGCGATCGCAAGAAAACTAGGATTGTTTCTAAGACTACTTTGCAGGATTCGTAGGGCGGTAATTGCTAATTGCTAATTG
>CAZZYE010001303.1:0-2318 GCA_964658145.1 uncultured Stigonema sp. | reverse complement strand
GCCACTTACACTCGCGAACCCTTTCCCCCTTTCCACATCCCGTGAAAAGTCAGGTATGGACAAGTTGAAGAGAGCGGGGATGTTTGGCGACAATCCAGGCTTTGACTACCTACAGCAGTGTTGGGACGATACGAGCGCTGCGAATAATGGTGAGGCGACTGATTGCTAAGTATCCACAGTGGAGGATTGCTTGTGTGGATGAAGAGTTGGTGGATTGGGATAGGCAATGAGGGCGATCGCCCTTACCCAATTTTTCTCCATTCCTCAGCAGGTAAAAATTTGACCCCCTTGTGCGAGAGAGTGGCGATTGCACAAGGGATAAGTATTGTGGAGGGCAGGGAGGAAGAGTGACTTAAGTCATAGGTTGCTCATGACTTTCTTCTCAGGTAACTACAAGGATGAAGTTTTATGCTTAAAACACAGTTATTCATCAATTCGGCAAGCCACTAAGTATGCGGATACGTTGCTGCTGTCCACTTTAACCTGAGAAAAATTTCCTTTTTTTACTATGAAGATGAAAGCTGTGCTTTTGGATTTTTTGAATGAAGTCTACAAAGCTTACTGTGAAAATACTAGTCAGTTAAATCACTAAAAGTTTTTATATGTATGGATGCAGTACAAGTCCTAGACGGTTTACGGGTACTAGCGGTAGATGATGATCGCAATAATCTTGAGTTGCTCAAGGTCATATTGGAACAATGTCATGCACAAGTGATTCCAGCAGCATCAGCCAATGAGGCACTTCAAGTAATTACGTGGTGGAAACCAGATATTCTGATCAGCAATATCGCCATGCCAACTGAGGACGGTTATTCGCTCATTCGTCAAGTGCGAAATCTCGCTCTCCAGGTAAGACATATTCCAGCCATAGCTTTGACCACACTATCCTCTTGTGAGTTACGTACTCTTGCTCTCAATGCAGGGTTCTCTACAACCATAATGAAACCATTTGACCCTGATGAATTAGTTGCAGTTGCGTCAAAGCTTGCTCTGATAACTAGTCAGGAGATGTGTCTTACCTGATTTAGACTCAACGCCATCTACTTTAACGGTGTTCAACCGAATGAACACTTACACCTTAACTAAAGCGTCTTGGGCTGTAATGCCCATTATGAGCGTTAAGCGATTGGGTTTTAGCCTTTTTGAAAGGAAGTCCATAAAAACAATTTTGATTTCAGGTAAAATTCTCAACAGATTTTTTGAGATTTTAATTAGAGAAAAATTATTCAGCAATGAAGCCAAAGAAGATTCAGGAGTCAACTTTTTTCTCAACGGCTAGTTCTTGGATGTTATGTATGTTGAGTATAAGAAATATACCACCAAGCTTGGTCACGCATCCGAGTGATTTTACGCTCCCCAAAGAACAAGCACAAGTACTGGCACAGTTCCCAGGAGGCGGTCACAATTCGAGCACTCACCAGAGAAACAACCACGTTGAGGATCAGCAATCACAACTGATTAAAACAGCAAATACCTTAGTTGACAAAGGTGATTTGATTGGTGCGGAAGAAATCTTACGTTCGTTAATTAAGAAGTTCCCACAAGATAGTGATGCACATTACCACTTAGGGAATGTCTTGTTTCGTCAGGAGAAAAAGGAAGATGCAATTAAAGAATATCAAATTGCCATTCACTTAAATTCTAAATATGCACTTGCACATAATGCAATCGGACAAGTTTTTGCAAGTCAACAGCAATGGTCATCAGCCATTGCGGAGTATCACAAAGCACTCACTATTAATCCGGATTATGGCGATGCACTGACCAATCTTGCTCAGCCACTTTGGGAACAAGGCTTTCCTCAGGAAGCTCGCGCATCTTTAGAAAAAGCTTTAAAAATATTTGAAGCGCAAGATAGACCTGACAAAGTCAAACAAGTTGAACAAATTTTAGGACACTTAACAGATAAATCCCAGAAATTGTACCCTCCAATTGTGGTTTAAAAACGTGATTAATTGTATGCTAGACTGCGCCTCAGAAAGTAGATTTTGACATGGCTACAGACTGCTTTTTGGATTGGATTAAGAGACAAAAAACGGATGATGAGGGCAACGTACTGAAGATAGACCGTTTTGGCAACGTTCAGAAAACAACTGCAACTCAAAAGTTTATTAATGCGATTAATTACAAGTGGAAGCCTCATGGGTACGAGGAAAAGGTAGAGTCAGAGAAATTACAGAATGCCAGTGCCTACAGTAATACCCCAGTTAGTGTTGTGCAATCCTACAAAGAACTTATTGAAGAAGCGCTATCCAGTGATGAGGACGGGGATTTCATCTTTGAGGCGACAATTAAAATAGTTCCGAGGTGCCACGAGA
>CAZZYE010001302.1:0-2318 GCA_964658145.1 uncultured Stigonema sp. | reverse complement strand
AAATTTTGGGATGTTCCAGTTCCGGAATGATTCATACCGCCATTATGCAACGCCATGAAAACTATCTTTGCTTTGACGATCGCGATCGCCTCACATCCCCAAAAATGGGAATCTTGGCTCTTGTTTGGGTAGGAATTAACTTACAGTTACCAACCCTAATGAGCGCAGCCATCAATTAGTTTGTAATACTTAATGTTTGATATACTAATTATTAGTATATGATTATTTTGTGATTGATAGTACAGATTTTTCTGGAGCTATATGTGTAAGCTATATCTGCTGAGTAAAATTACTACATAAATTTGTGGTAACTTGATCGCCAAGCAACAACATTCCTAGTTCTGCTGTGGTATTAACCTTACTTACAGTTCGGTTATTTCATTCCTTGTAGACGAGTACCTCAAAGCCTTACGGGGAAACAATTTTATCGTGCCATCTCATAATTTTTGGACGTATGTCAGCGGTTGAAAGCAAGACTGCTGTGGTCTTCTCATAAATCACTTGCTAGGTAGCCATGTGCGTTTGACCAAGATGTGTCAGCCAATCAGGGTGAATGTATGAGTTTTAAGCAGTTAGGAATTAGTCAACCTATCGTAGCAGCAATGAAAAGACTTTAGCTAAACGCAAGTCAGCGATCGCACTATAGAAAAGAAAAAAGCATATGAGCCAAACACGCAAATTTCGTTTAGGTGCATTCATTCAAGCCACCGGACATCACATCTCTGCTTGGCGACACCCCGATTCACAAGCAGATGCTGGTCTGAATTTCGAGCATTACAAGGAAATTACCCAGACTGCCGAACGCGGCTTGTTCGATGCAGTTTTCCTGGCAGATAGCCCAGGAGTCTGGGGCGATGCTCCGGAAACTCAGCATCGCAACGGTAAAATCGTCCATTTCGAGCCGGTCACCCTCTTCTCGGCTTTGTCCTCGGTGACCCAAAACATTGGCTTCATTTCCACCGCCTCGACTACCTATGAAGAACCCTACACCCTGGCACGTAAATTTGCCTCCTTGGACTACTTAAGTAAGGGACGGGCGGGGTGGAATGTAGTCACCACAGGCAATGAGAATGCCGCACGTAATTTCGGTCTAGAGCATCACCCGGAACACAGCCAGCGTTATGAACGCGCTGAAGAGTTTGTGGAAGTAGTGAAAGGTCTGTGGGATAGCTGGGAAGACGATGCCTTCATCCGCGACAAAGAATCTGGTATTTATTTCGATCCGAACAAACTGCATACACTCAACCACAAGGGCAAACATTTTTCTGTAAAAGGCCCTTTGAACGTCGGTCGTCCGCCCCAAGGCTACCCGGTGATCGTTCAGGCTGGAGCCTCGGAATCCGGACGGGATTTGGCCGCACACACTGCCGAAGTGATCTTCACCGCCAATCAAACCTTAGCCGATGCCCAGGAATTTTATGCTGATGTGAAAGGTAGACTGGGGAAATATGGACGCTCCCCAGACGATCTAAAAATCATGCCTGGCGCTTTCCCGATCATTGGTCGTACCGAAGAAGAAGCTCAGGAGAAGTACGAATTCCTGCAATCGTTGATCCATCCCGATGTGGCCTGGGGTATTTTAAAGAACTATTACAAAGGTGTCGAGCTGTCGAAATATTCCCTAGATGATGTGGCTCCCGAACTGCCCAGCGACACCAACACCAACAAGAGTCGTCTCAAACTAGTCAGAAATTTGGCTACTCGTGGCACTCTCACACTGCGCCAGTTGTATCTCTCTCTTGCTACCGCACGAGGTCATCGCACCATACTTGGTACTCCCGAAACCATTGCCGACCAACTAGAGGAATGGTTCAACAACGGTGCGGCAGATGGCTTTAATATCATGCCGCCAATCCTGCCTACAGGATTAGATGACTTCGTTACCCTAGTCGTTCCCGTCCTACAGAAACGCGGACTGTTCCGTACCGAATACGAGGGTAGTACCTTGCGTGAAAACCTGGGACTGCGCCGTCCTGGCAATGGTTTTGCCGCAAAACTTGTGGATGAGAGATTGGTGTTGGCGTAAATAAATTTTTCTTTTCACGGATGGTTAAGCCATAGCTATTAAAGCTTACATGAATGCAGATCGCCTCCAGTTTGAGGTAGGCCCAATGCTCTCAAGAACCTGAAAAACCTTTCAGAGGGAACAGGGAACAGGGAACTCTTAACAGTGAATCCCACACTTTAAAGTGTGGGATTGAAAAAAAGGACGCAGTTTTTCTCTTGTGGTGCGTCTCGAATTTCATCTTTTTTTTAAGTGGGCTTTCAAGCAATATATGTATTTTTTTATACATGTAGCTATCCCCACCCTGTTCCCT
>CAZZYE010001301.1:0-2329 GCA_964658145.1 uncultured Stigonema sp. | reverse complement strand
CTGCTGGTGAGATTGGTATTCAATCTGTTAAGCCACTCCCCAGAACAGTGCTCGTGCCTCAGCCGGACGGATCGGTCAAAGCCTTGACCGATCCCAGAGCCGATCAATTTAGCACTGACATGCTTCTGACTTTAGGTGGCCCAGCTCAAATTACCAAAGATGGCTTTGTTATAGGTAATAAACAACTCAAAATTGGCACCCCGGTTGAGCTTGAAGGCAAAAATTACGACTTCAACGCGACTGTAATTGACATTCGGGTAAAAGGTTAAGCGGTCATTGGTCATTTGTCCGCACTCAGTAGTAAACAACAGACAAATGACTATTCCAACAACTTCAAAAATTGCCGAATCAAGCCAATTGTGACGGCGGGTAGTTCTAGCTGAGGTGTCAGACCAACATCTTCAAGGGGTTGAAAGAACCGAATGGCTTGGGGATTAAGGTTTGCCAACCGACGACCGATTTCGGGGCCAGTAAACTGAGATTTTTGCCCCCAAATGATGGCTGTGGGGACAATTAGCTGAGTCACGAACAAAGATAGATCGAAGGACAAATCCCCCCGGACAAAAGAGAGGGCTGCATATTCGGCATTTGGTTGTTGAGCAGATTGTAAATAGGCATCGACGATTTCTTCGTACACCCGACTAGGACGAGCAAATTGACGTTGCTCTAGGAAGGTGCGGATGCCATTAGCAGTGGCAATGCCGGTACTGTAAATCAGTCTATCCAAAATCGGCGTGCTGACCAGCTGAGCAAAGAAGCTGCGCGAGTAGTTTTCTCCAAAGTCAGACAGACCTGCTGGCGAGATTAAAACGAGGCTTTTGAACAAATCCGGACGAGCGATCGCTGCTCGGATTGTGAAAGCACCAGTCAGGGAAGAAGCAACCACTGAAACTGGCTCACTGCTGGTCTGCTCTATAAACTCCAAGATTGTGTTGATATAGTCATCAATTTGGTAATTGCGTGCCAGATGCTCTGAGCGACCCCAACCAATTAAGTCAGGTGCTAAAACTCGGTAATCAGCCGCAAAAGCTGGGTAGACCTTTGACCACTCGTAAGCAGACGAGCCCCCACCAAACCCATGCAGGAAGATCAGCGCGGGTAAATCTTGCCCGCTAGGGGCATTTGCCAGCCAGGGTTCTCCTTGCGTGGTGTAGTAAACTACTCTTCCCAGAGAAGTCACTATTGAGTCTTGTTTAAAGCCGGGTGGCTCAATCATAGACAAACCTCATCTCTTGTACCATGTTCGCGGTAATGGTGATCTAAAAATGTCTGACTCTTGGTTGATTTGTACCACGCTGCTGCTACTGAACACCAAAATAATTTAAAGAGAATATAAAACCGCTTAAAGATATTGTGAAGACTTTCCGTGATTTTTCCGCAAAAATGGTAGCTACAGTTGAATATAAACAGCAGCAGTAGGTTGTTTCAACCTCTGCTTAGTTAAATTCAGCTCCCAAGTCAAACATCTGCTAAATTATGGAAGATCGGGGATAATTCAAACTGAAGGGTTGCCCCCTGATCCGATTTTTCCGATTATGAGGTGTCAGCTCAATTGGCGATCGCTTTCCTAGTGCTACTGTTAGCACGTTTGCCAAACGGGGAAAGCTAACAAGGTAAGGGCATAGGCAAAGCAGTTTACCAGCACGGGCAGTAGCTCGAAAAAGCCATTTTATGCAAGAAGTGCCATGGCTGGTTAGGGTGTAAAAGTGCAGTTAAGAGCAATCTGGTCGTTGAAAAAGTGCGAAAAGAGAGTGTTATGACGATACAAAGCAGTGTTCCGTCAGATGAAGCCAGAGGTTTTGGAGGAATATCACGGCTCACTGATTTTAAAGAAGCACCAGCTCTTAGCAGTTCTAATTATCAGGGAACAGTAGATCGACATTCCAGTTCAACCACAACCAATTCTACTACGATTAGCATCAATCTAGAAAACTTAAAATGTTTTGAAGTCGTTGAACTTCAGTTTCAGGACTTGGGAATTATTTTTAGAAACGCGATCGCACTTCACCCTTCCAACCCAGCTTTCCCCACCCATTCTGGTAATACTGTGTTGATTGGTGCTCCTAAAAACGGCTTTCTGGAAATTGTGTTCCAAAAGCCAGCTAGCTTTGTCAGCGGCTACATCACTAGTTCTCAACGCACAATTCTTACAGCATATGATAGCGAGGAGCAACCTATAGCTCATACTGAAATGCCTGGGCCGAATCTAGCTGGTACTGATGCCGATATTTCTCCCAATTATCAATTGAGTTTGTGTATTCCTAACATCTACAGGGTGACTTTCTACGCTTTTGATGGTCAGATAACTGTAGATGACTTGAGCTTTGAT
>CAZZYE010001300.1:0-2329 GCA_964658145.1 uncultured Stigonema sp. | reverse complement strand
ATACTTATGTACTAAATGTGGCGATCGCCTTATGCCAGTTGCGTAAGTCCTGTTGGTGATAAGTTTTTGTACTAACCTTCTATGTATTTTAACTGGAAAAAAAATACAACAGTGTCAATAGGCAGTGGATTCATTCTCAATAAGCCGTCATCCCAACTAGAATCACTTGGAAGCAGCTAACCATACAAAAAACACACTAGCCGCAGATTTTAGCGGACTTACTCTAGTTTTCCACAGAATATGATGCATTTTATTGGTAGATTGTATAGTAGAAAAAACCCAACCAAATTTAGTTCGGTTTCTACCCGAAAATAGCAGGAAGTTACTTTATTTGTGCTAATCTGTCATATGCTATATGTGGGGAAAAATTATCTAAAACTATTGACAAAATGAATTTAAAACCGCTATGCTTTGTCATAGCGAAAGACCCCATGTGTGATTTCCGAGGTCACGCTTGGGGTCCTTCTATGTCTATACTCCCTGATGTCCGTCTGACAAACTTACTCAGGGAAATTAAACCTCTGTGCAGCTCTTGGACTGCTTATCTTAGTATGCCAAACTTTCATTATAACCGCAACCCCCAGAGAAAAGTTCATTCTGAACCAGAGAATCTTGGGGTATCAGTTTCCTTTCGGCTATCTGAAACACTCATTGCCGTCTGTCTAAGCGCAGGGATTTCGTTTGGTTCTGGGTTTGCTGTTGCCAGCAACCAGAATCAGAACGTAAATAACTGCGTACAGAATACGTCTACTCAAAAACGTTAGTAGGTGCAGCCCTCAAACAATTAAATAGCACCAGATGCTTAAAAAGCCCCGTACATCTCATTAGCGGGGCTTTCAGCTTGTTATTTACAAGTCGGGTTTTTTTGAGCAAGCTGCCAAACTACTGTTTGACCGAAGTTTGGCAGCTATGAGTCACGGAAAGAAAGCTTAATGTACTCTTCGGCACTGGGCTTTAAGCTGCTAAATTCATTTATGAATAAAGTTGGAAATATGTATTTCGTAAGCTGCACAACGCTTATATATACTGCGTCCAAATTCTGCGCCCCTAACTTTAGTTATAGACTACAGTTGCGTAGTCTGGCTATCAGATGTCTGGCGATAGGCGATAAGCCAGCCACGCTTGTTCCGACGCGGGGATACCCGAAGATCGAAGATCGCTTTGCGCGATCGCACTATTGCAAACTCTAGAATATTAAGATATTGAGGTCTAGAACTGATGGGATATACAACTGAATTTATAGGTAACTTTCAGCTCTTGCGTCCCAAGTTCGACGAGCAAGCACTTTATCTTTTAGAATTTGCTCGTACCTGTAGAGATAGGGCGATCGCCCGATCTACTTGCCACAATTCCCGACCTTGGTCGAGATGCCGTTGGTCTACCGTGAGGAATCCGGCTATTTCATCAACGAGTCGCACCCACAAGCCGCAGCCTCGATTCAAGATGAAAATCGTCCTCCTAAAGGACAACCCGGATTGTATTGCCAGTGGCAACAAAGGTGCTGATGGACGCGGTGTAGAGTGGAACGATCGTGAGAAATTTTACCGTTACGTTGAATGGTTGCAATACCTAATTATTCATTTTTTCGTTCCTTGAGGCTATATTATCTCAAATTCTGTAAAAACGAAAATAGTGTAGAGTTTCGTGGAGTGAGCTATGACTGAACAAGAAGCGTTTGAACACGCGCGCAAAGACAATTCTAGAGCAACGTCCAGACGCAGATGACTTTTATCTAGATGAGGCTGACTTTGAAGATGGCAACTGGATAATCATGATCGGGTATCTACGCGCTCTGGGACGCTGAAGATATCGGCAGGGATGAGTATGAATTTTTAAGTTTGACCGAAGAAGATATCGGTACACCTTCCGGTCACTGGCGATCTCAAGTCCAGATTCTTCCCAATGGTGATGGTATTTTGAATATTGATGACATTCTTGATATCGAGGAGCATCCTGAAATGGATGAATCCGAATCCGAATGGAGGAGATGGGCTGTAGGTGACAGAGAGGATAGAGAAGATGATAAGTATAAATTTAGTGACTAATTACCATAGCATAAAAAACCGCATCCAGAGTTATTTGGGGGTTATATGCATATTATGGTAAAAATGTCACCCGTCTGGCTCGACTTTTTTCATTTCAGTGGGTAGCCAAAATAATTCAGTGGGTAGGTAAATTTTCGATTGCTACTACATTCCTCAAAACCCCCAGAGTCTTACAGGCTTGTTGGTCTTTTTGTGAACACCAAGTAATTAATGTTTGTTCAATTCGATCTAATTTGTCACATTCATCTAATTTTTTCTCGCTGTAACATTCGTGAGCAGTATCA